>CAZXJW010000309.1:0-4101 GCA_964641005.1 uncultured Rhodocyclaceae bacterium | reverse complement strand
GCCGCCGCACGAGTGGAACGTGGACTTCCCGCACCTGATGCTGCGCGCCAAGGCGCAGAAGTTCAGGAAGGGCGGCACCAGTTTCCGCGACAAGCTGCTCTCGTCCACCGACGCGGTGGGCAAGCTCGCCTCGATCCCCGTGGTGGTGCAGGTGGTCAATGCGGTGAACAAGACCCCGGCCACCCGCAAGGTGATGGAGAACGTGCTCGGCATCGCCGCCGAGCGCCAGCTGCCCGAGTACGACAGCGCGAAGTTCCGCAGCACCGCTCGGCCGGATCACTCCTTCCCGGTGAAGGACGGCAAGCTCACCCCGGGCAAGGTGGCGATCTTCTCCACCTGCTACGTGAACTACAACGAGCCGGGCATCGGCCACGACCTCATCAGCATCCTCAAGCACAACGAGGTGCCCCACAAGGTGGTGGAGAAGGAGAACTGCTGCGGCATGCCCAAGATCGAGCTCTGTGACCGCGACGCGGTGAAGAAGCTCAAGGAAGGCAACACCCCGCTGCTCGCGAAGCTCGCGCGCGAGGGCTACGCCATCATGACCGCGGTGCCCTCCTGTACCCTGATGTTCAAGCAGGAGCTGCCGCTCATGTTCCCGGACGACCCGGACGTGAAGGCGGTGCAGGAAGCCATGTTCGACCCGTTCGAGTACCTGGTCCTGCGCAACAAGGACGGGCTGCTCAAGACGGACTTCAAGAAGCCGCTGGGCAAGGTGGCGTACCACATCCCCTGTCACCTGCGGGTGCAGAACATGGGCCAGAAGACCCGCGAGCTCATGGAGCTGGTGCCCGACACCAAGGTCACCGTGGTGGAGCGCTGCTCCGGCCACGACGGCACCTGGGGCGTGAAGAGCGAGTTCTTCAAGGACTCCATGAAGATCGGCAAGCCGGTGTTCAAGGCCATGGCCGCGCCGGGCCCCGACTACGTGAGCTCCGACTGCGCCATCGCCGGCCGCCACATCATGCAGGGCATGGGCAACCCGGACACCGCCAAGGAGCATCCGCTTTCGCTCGTGCGCATCGCGTACGGGCTCTGATCCGCGCCCATCCGGCGCCACACCGACCACGGAAACATCCACCATGCAAACCGCCATCGCAGAGAGAACCGCCATGCCGGCCATCACCCGCGAAAGCCTCATGACGCTCGAGGCCTACTCGAGGAACCGCAACGACTTCCGCGCCCGCGTGCTCGCCCACAAGAAGCACCGCAAGGTGCACCTCGGCGGCCACATCACGCTGCTGTTCGAGGACGAGCTGACGCTGCGCTACCAGATCCAGGAGATGCTGCGCATCGAGAAGATCTTCGAGGAGGCCGGCATCCAGGACGAGCTCGACGCCTACAACCCGCTGGTGCCGGACGGCTCCAACTGGAAGGCCACCATGCTCATCGAGTATCCGGACGTGGAGCAGCGCCGTGTCGAGCTCGCCAGGCTCAAGGGCGTCGAGGACACGGTCTGGGTGCGCGTGGCCGGGCACGACAAGGTGTTCGCCATCGCCGACGAGGACCTGGAGCGCGAGAACGAGGAGAAGACCTCCTCGGTGCACTTCCTGCGCTTCGAGCTCACCGACGCCATGAAGCAGGCCCTCAAGGGCGGCGCCGCGCTGGCCATGGGCGTGGACCATCCCCACGCGGCCACGGCCCACGATCCGCTGCCGGCGGAGATCCGCGCCTCGCTGCTCGGCGACCTGACGTTCTGATGAATGTGCCCGTGGCATCGGGGCCGGTTCGATGATGCGCGTCCCCGCGGTGTCGGAGCCGGTTCGATGAGGGGCATCCGCGCGCCGCTGGTGATCGCGGCCGGCCTTGCGCTTGCCGGGTGCGGGGGTTCCATGGAGCGGCGCGAGGGCCCCGACAAGCCGGGCAACCTCGCCGAACCCACCATCGCCGGAAAGGACTCGGGCAAGGGCGGCTTCTTCGGGCCGTCCCAGCGCCTGCCGGAGATCGAGGTGCCGCTGCCGGAGGCGCCGCGCGATGCGGATCTAGTCGCGGTGCGGCTGCGCGACACCACTTCCGGCAAGGTGCGCATCGACGGCCGCACGCTGCGCGTGGACACCGACATGGTGGTGCGCTACGTGGTGGTGATCACCTCGTCGGGTGGCGTGCGCAATACCCGCTACGAGGCGGTGCGCTGCGATCCGAACGAAGGCAAGCGCATCGCCATCGGACGCTCGGACGGCAGCTGGGGTCCCGTGTCCCGCCCGGAGTGGGCGCCCGTGGACAACGTGACCTACAACGCGGTGCAGTTCTCGCTCGCGAAGGATTACTTCTGCGGCCCGTCCGGGGCGCCACGCAAGAAGGAGGAGATCCTCGCGATGATCCGGCGCGACCTCGTCGCGCCGTCCAAGCCCAACTACTGATTCCCTCTTCTCTGCCCCTTCTTCGAAGGGGGAACCAGAGTTCAGAGCAGGACGAGGTTGTCGCGGTGGATGAGCTCGGGCTCGTCCACGTATCCCAGGCGGGCCTCGATCTCGCTGCTCGGGGCGCGCACGATCCGGCGCGTGTCGCTGGAGGAGTAGTTCACGAGCCCGCGGGCGATCTCGCGGCCCTCGGGGTCCACGCACACCACCACTTCGCCGCGCGCGAATTCACCGCTGGCCGCCGTCACGCCGATGGGCAGCAGGCTGCGGCCCCCCTCGCGCAGCGCCTTCGCGGCGCCTTGGTCCAGCGTGAGCCGGCCGCGCACCTGCAGGTGGTCCGCGAGCCACTGCTTGCGCGCCGCCAGCGGCATGGTGCCGGCCTCGAGCTGGCTGCCGATCAGCTCGCCCGCGGCCAGCCGGATCAGCACGTCCGGCTCCCGTCCGGAGGCGATCACGGTGTGTGCGCCGCTGCGCGCGGCGCGCTTCGCGGCGAGCACCTTGGTGAGCATCCCGCCCGAGCCGATGTGGCTGCCAGCCCCGCCCGCCATGGCCTCCAGGGCCGGGTCGCCGGCACGGGCGCGCTGCACCAGGGTGGCCGCGGGGTCCTTGCGCGGATCGGCGGTGTACAGGCCGGGCTGGTCGGTGAGGATCACCAGCACCTCGGCCTCCACGAGATTGGTCACCAGCGAGGCGAGGGTGTCGTTGTCGCCGAAGCGGATCTCGTCCGTGGCCACCGTGTCGTTCTCGTTGATGATGGGGATGATGCCCAGGTCGAGCAGCGTGCGCAGTGTGGTGCGCGCGTTGAGGTAGCGCTTGCGGTCGGCGAGGTCCTCGTGGGTGAGCAGCACCTGGGCGGTGCGCAGTCCGTGGCCGCGGAAGCAGGTCTCGTAGGCCTGCACCAGGCCCATCTGGCCCACGGCGGCGGCGGCCTGGAGCTCGTGCACGGCGCTCGGGCGCTTCTTCCAGCCCAGCCGCTGCATGCCCTCGGCCACGGCACCGCTGGATACCAGGATCACCTGCCTGCCCTGGCGGGCGAGCGCGGCGATCTGGCCGGCCCACTGCGCAAGGGCTGCCTGGTCCAGGCCCTGGCCGCTGTTGGTGACCAGGCTCGATCCCACCTTGGCCACCAGCCGGCGGGCGGTGCTGACGACGGAAGGCGTTGGCACGGCGTCAGCCCCGGGGCGTGGCACCGCCGCGCGGTTCTCCCGCGTCGTCGGCGTCGGCGGCCACCATGTCCGAGGCCTCCTCGGCGGTCGTGGCGGGGACGACGCCCTCGTCGTCCGTGACGGCCGGGCGCACCCGGTCCACGTGCTCCATCACCGCGTGCACCACCGCGTCGCAGCCCTCGCCCGAGATGGCGGAGATGGCGAACCAGGGCGTGGTGGCGGCATCCGCGCCGAGGTAGCGATCGAGGAAGTCGCGCACGCGCGCCTCGCGCTCCTCGGCGGGAACGAGGTCCACCTTGTTGAGCACCAGCCAGCGCGGCTTGGCGAACAGGGCCTCGTCGTACTTGCGCAGCTCGTCCACGATGGCGCGTGCCTCGTGCACCGGGTCGGCACCCTCGTCCAGCGGGGCGATGTCCACGATGTGCAGCAGCAGGTGGGTGCGGGCGAGGTGGCGCAGGAACTGGTGGCCCAGGCCCGCACCCTCGGCGGCGCCCTCGATCAGGCCCGGGATGTCGGCCACCACGAAGCTGCGGCTGTGGTCCACGCGCACCACGCCCAGGTTGGGATGCAGGGTG
>CAZXJW010000308.1:0-4116 GCA_964641005.1 uncultured Rhodocyclaceae bacterium | reverse complement strand
TCTCGTCGCGGTGGTGCCGGCGCACGTGCTCCACCACGGCCTCCGCGTTGAGCATCGCCCCGGCGTACACGTGCGCCGCCTCTGCCGACTGGCGCAGCGCCACCGTGCCGTTGGTGGTGGAGTAGACCAGCGTGCGCCCGGCGATGCCGTGCTCGAGCAGCGCGAGCGGCGTGGGCGGCGCGAAGCCCTCCAGCGTGATGGCGTTCAGTTCGCCGGCGGCCACGAAGGAATCCTCGGGAAGCTCCGCGGCACGCGAGCGCGCGCCCCATTCGTCGAGGGTGGGAATCACCTCGGTGGCGCCGTGGTGCAGGGCGGTGACGATGGTGGAGGTGGCGAACAGGATGTCCAGCACCACCACCACCTTGCCCGAGAGGCGCATGCCGTCCAGGTCCTCCTTGCGGAACAGGACGTGGACCTTCGGCCCGATGCGCCCGCTCATGCCGCGGCGCCTGGGTCGCGGACCCGGAACATGCCCATGCCCTCCATGGTCATCACCAGTTCGTCGTGCTGGTTGTAGACCTCCCAGCGGCTGTTGACGATGCCGATGTCGGGCTTGCTCTTCGAGGTGCGCTTGGCGGTCACGATGCGCAGCGCCCGGATCTCGTCGCCCGGGCGCACGGGCTTGAGCCAGCGCACGTTGTCCACGCCCGGCGAGCCCAGGCTGGCGGAATCCAGCAGGTAGCTGTCGCACATCATGCGCATCACCATGGCGCAGGTGTGCCAGCCGCTGGCGATCAGGCCGCCGAAGAACGAGTCCTTCGCCGCCTGCTCGTCCACGTGGAAGGGCTGGGGATCGAAATCCCTGGCGAAGGCGACCACCTCGTCGCGGTCCACCCTTCGGCGGCCCATCTCGAGGGTCTCGCCCACGACGAAATCCTCGAAGAACAGGCGCGGCGCGCTCATGGATCCTCAGGCCTTCTTCTCGTAGCGATACCAGCCCCGGCCGGCCTTCTTGCCGTCGTAGCCGGCCTGGACCATCTGCTTGAGCAGCGGGCGCGGGCGGAAGCGCTCGCCGTAGGCGCCGTGCATGATCTCCTGGGCCTGCAGGCAGAGGTGGTTGGTGACGGCGTCCGAAAGCTCGAAAGGCCCCACGGGATGCCCCAGGCCGAGCCTGCAGGCCAGGTCCACCTCCTCGGCGGTGCAAACGCCCTCCTCCACCAGCCGCACGGCCTCGATCATGAACACGTGCAGCAGCCGGTTCACGGCGAAGCCCACCACGTCCTTCACGCGAATGGGGGCCTTGCCGATGTCGCGGCAGAAGTCCGTCACCACACCCACCGTGCCGTCGCCGGTGTCGATGCCCGGGATCACCTCCACGAGCTTCATGCGCGACACGGGCGAGAAGTAATGCGTGCCCAGGAAGCGCGGCCGGCGCGCCGGGCTCACGTAGGAGGACAGTCCGGTGATGGAGATGGTGGAGGTGTTGGAGCACAGGATGGCGTCGGGCCGGCACACCTGGTCGAGCTTGCGGAACACCCCCGCCTTGACCTCCTCGGATTCGAACACCGCCTCGGTGACCAGGTCGCAGTCGGCGAAGGCCGCCAGGTCGGTGGTGGTGGCGATGCGCCCCAGCGCCGCCTCCCTGTCGCCTTCCTTGTAGAAGCCGCGCTGCGCCCCCTTGTCCATCACGCGCCCGAGGTTCTCCAGCGCACGCGCGAGCCGGTCCTCGCTCGTGTCGGAGAGCAGCACACGCTTGCCGGCCAGTGCGCACACCAGCGCGATCTCCGCGCCCATGAGGCCCGCTCCCACCACGCCCACCTTGTCGATCATCGCCTGCTCCCGCCGGTTCTCAGAGCTTCTTCCACTTCGAGCGCGGCCGCGTGAAGTCGGGCAGCGGCGCGGCCGCATCGGCGGCCGCGAAGCGGTCGAGGTGCCAGTCGGCGTCGCCGAATGACGTGTCGATGGCCTGCAGCCGCTTCACGTAGTGGCTCACGTCCAGCTCGTCGGTCATGCCCATTCCACCGTGCAGCTGGATGGCCTGCTGGCCCACGAAGCGGCCCGCCCGGCCCACCAGTTCCTTGGCTGCCGAGACGGCGCGGCGCCGCTCGGCGGGATCGGGCGAATCCACCTTGACCGCCGCGAGCATGGCCATGGAGCGCGCCTGCTCGTAGTGCATGAGCATGTCCACCATGCGGTGCTGCAGCGCCTGGAAACGACCGATGGGCACGCCGAACTGCTGTCGCGTCTTGAGGTACTCGAGGGTGCGGGCATTCAGGGCGTACATGCAGCCGACCGCCTCGGCGCAGAGCGCGGCGATGGCCCGGTCCACCACCAGCTCCACCAGCGGCAGGCCCTGGTCCTGCACGCCGATGAGCGAGTCGGAACTGACGCGCACGTCGTCGAAGCTCACCTCCACGGCGCGCGTGCCGTCGTAGAGCGGATACTCGCGCCCGTCCACGCCGTCCTCGCCGGGATTGACGAACAGCACGCTGACGCCATCCGGGTCTCCCGGCGAACCCGAGGTGCGCGCCGAGACGATCAGCAGGTCGGCGGAGGAGCCGTGCACCACCACCGACTTCGACCCGCTGATGTGCCAGAAGCCGCCGTCGAGCCGCGCAGTGGTCTCCACGTGCGAGAGGTCGTAGCGCCCGGCGGGCTCGAGAAAGGCGCAGGCGAGCTTCATCTCGCCCGACGCGATGAGCGGCAGCAGGTAGTTCTTCTGGTCGTCGGTGCCTGCGGTGGCGATGCAGCCCGCAGCCATCACCGAGGTGGACAGCCACGGCTCCACCACGAGGTGGCGGCCGAAGGCCTCCATCACGATCATGCTCTCCACGCCGCTTCCGCCGAAGCCGCCGTGGGTCTCGGGGACGTTGACGCCCAGCAGGCCGAGGCTTGCCAGCCCCTCCCAGGCCATGGGTCCGAAGCCCTGGCGCGCGGCGATGATGGCCTTGCGCGTCTCGAAGTCGTAGTTCTTCTCGAGGAACTTCTGCACCGAGTCCTGGAGCAGGAGCTGCTCTTCCGTGAAGTCGAAGTCCATCCGGGTGATCCTCGTGGGGTTCGCGGCGCGGGCCTACAGGCCCAGGATCTGCTGCGCGATGATGTTGCGCTGGATCTCGTTGCTGCCGCCGTAGATGCTGACCTTGCGGTAGTTGAAGTAGCGCGCCGCCAGCGGGGCCGCGTAGCCGGGGCCAACGGGCTCGCCCAGCCAGTGGTCGCCCCAGGACAGGGGCAGGTGCGGCAGGGCGTAGGGGCCCACCGCCTCCATCATCAGCTCGGTGAGCGCCTGCTGGATCTCGGTGCCCTTGATCTTGAGGATGGAGGCCTCGGGTCCCGGCGGCTTGCCCTGGCGGTCGGCGGCCAGCACGCGCAGGTTGGTCATCTCCAGGGCCATGAGCTCGATCTCCACGCGCGAGATCTTGTCGCGGAAGCGCGGATTCTCGATGAGCGGCCGGCCGCCGGAGCGTTCGTTCGCCGCGATGTGCTTGAGATAGGCGAGCTCGCGCTTGGAACGCGACACCCCGGCGATGCCGGTGCGCTCGTGGGACAGCAGGAACTTGGCGTAGGTCCAGCCGCGGCCCTCCTCGCCCACCAGGTTCTCCACGGGCACTTCCACGTTCTCGAGCCAGACCTCGTTCACCTCGTGCTCGCCGTCGAGCGTGATGATCGGCCGCACCGTCACGCCGGGCGACTTCATGTCGATGAGGATGAAGGAGATGCCTTCCTGCTTCTTGGCCTCGGCGCTGGTGCGCACCAGGCAGAACATCATGTCGGCGTACTGCGCGAGCGTGGTCCAGGTCTTCTGGCCGTTGACCACGTACACGTCGCCGCGCCGCTCGGCGCGGGTCTTGAGCGACGCGAGGTCCGAGCCCGAGCCGGGTTCGGAGTAGCCCTGGCACCACCAGTCCTCGGAGGACAGGATGCGCGGCAGGTACCTCGCCTTCTGCGCGGGCGAGCCGAAGGCCATGATCACCGGCCCCACCATGTACACCCCGAAGGCGATGATGGGCGGGGCGCCGGCGGAGGCGACCTCCTCCTCGAAGATGTGGCGCTGCACGGCGTTCCAGCCCGGGCCGCCGAACTCCTTCGGCCAGCCCGGCGCGGACCATCCGCGGGTGTGCAGCAGCTTCTGCCAGGTGACGAAGTCGTCCTTGCCCAGCCGCTTGTGCTCGATCACCT
>CAZXJW010000307.1:0-4128 GCA_964641005.1 uncultured Rhodocyclaceae bacterium | reverse complement strand
TTCCTGGCTCGCAGCCGCCCCGGGGGGTGGGGCAGCCGAGGGGCTCTGTGCCTGCGCACCGGAGGGGACCGGAACGAGGGCCAGCCCGGCCGCCGCGAGGAACGACGAAACGGCGCGTCCGAAGCTCATTTGGCCTTCTCCGGATCCAGGTCCGCGACCGTGAGCCATGCGATCTCGCACTCGGCACTCACGTTGGACACTGCGCCGCTGGGCTCGCCGCCGCCGTTCCTGCGCAGTGCGCAGCTGTTGATGGCGAAGATGCCCGTCCGCTTGGCAGCCAGGCTGCGGAAGAAGCGCATCAGGTCGCCCTCGTGCACGAGCGGGATGTTGAGCTTGGCCACGGACTGCCGCAGCGGCAGGTCGCCTGCCCCGATGTCGCTCGCGAGCGGGTACTTGTCCTGCTGGCCGATCTGGTACTGCAGGTTGTCGAGCCCCGTCTCGCGGTTGGCCGCCGACAGGCTGTCGATCCAGGCGAGGCGCTGCTCGGCGCCCACGAAGCCCATGGCCTGGAGCGCCTGGTAGCTGGGCAGGTATCGCTGGATCAGCTCCTTCTCGCTGCCGGCGTTCATGTGCTGCATGCGGGCGTCGGAGAGGGCGCGCTCCTGGGTCGTGCGACGCTCCTTGGCCGCGTCCACGATGCCCTCGGAGTAGCGCACCAGCATCGCCATGCCCACCAGCACGGCGGCGAGCACCGCGAGCGGCACGGCGAGCGGCGGCAGCGACCGGCCCTGCTTCACGAGCCGCCTCCCGGATCGCGCAACTGCACGGCCACCTCGAAGCGCGCGCTCGACTTCTGCTCGGTGCGCGAGCCGGTGGATCCGCTCAGCACCTCGCGGGAACTGTCGTCCAGCGGGTACTTGATGACGCGCACCTCGGCCACGGCCGGATTGGTCCGCAGGCGCTCTGCGAACTCGCGGATGGTGGCCACGGCCGAGCGATAGTCGCCGTCGAAGGGCGAAAGCTCGCCCGAGAGCAGCGCGAGCTGCCGGAGCTGCTCCGAGGCGGCTCCGCCGCGGTTGACCGCCCCGTAGGCGTCCTGCAATTCGGGCAGTTTCCCGTAACGCCAGTCGATGGCCTGCAGGGAGATGCCCGGGAACGCGTCGAGCGCCTCCGAGGCGGCGATGAACAGGGGTTCCGGGCTGCGCGACTCGCGGCGCAGGCGCAGCGCCGTGTCCACGGTCTTCTGCATCATGCTCGCGCCCACCGGCGCGGCCGGGAACTCGCGCGTGAGGTCCTGGTACATGCGCTGGTAGCGACTTGCCTGTCCGGCCAGCTCGCGGGCCTCGCCATCGATCACGCCCGCGCGGTAGATGTCCGCCGCGAACCACAATCCGCCGGCCGCGGCCACCGCGCCGCTGGCGGCGAACAGCATCCGTCGCGCGCGATAGAGGCGGTAGTCCGAGACCATTTCGGCCGGGGCGAGGTTCTCCACCGGCACGCGGCCGCCCAGCAGGCGCAGGTGCAGCGCGTCCGGCGAGGCATCCATGGCCGCGGTGGACACGCCAAGCCGGAGCGTGATGTCCTCGCGCGAGAACCTCTGGCACTGCATGTTGCCGCGGCCACCCTGGATGGCTTCGCGCAGCGTGGCGAGCGAGTTGTCCTGGTCCAGGATCGCCACCTGTACCGAGTCGTCGGCCGTGGTGATGGACAGGGCATCCAGGTACATGCGGGTATTGCCCACCTCGTCGGCGAAGGAGCGCTCGAGCGTGCGGTCGCCGGTGGCGCGCAGCGGCGTGAGGCGGGTGATGCGGAAGACGCCGTTCTTCAGGAAGGTCTGGCGCAGCCCTGCCGTGTGCTTGGAGATCACGAGCAGGTTGGGGACCTTGAGCTTGAGCAGCTCGGCCACCGACGGCGTCACCGTGGGCACGGTGTGCACCCCGGTGAGCGGCAGGCCGCGGCGCGCGATGGCGCGCAGCCAGGGGATGACGGGCTCGGCCGTGGTCAGGGCGCAGAACAGCACCCGGTCCTCGCGGCGCTTCGACTTGTCCTTGCCGCCGGGGTCGATCACCGAGGCGGTGGCGAATGGCGTGCCTCGGTAGGCCTGCTTGAGCTTGCGGTCGAGGAGGTCGCGCCGGTCGCGGCCGGAGGTGTGGGGCAGGTTCTCGAAGCGGTAGTCCTCGTCTACGCTGTCCACCATCACCACCGCCGGGGTCCCGGAGGACGGCGCCAGCCAGGCTTCGAAGGCGGCCATGCCGGCCTCGTCGGCGTCGAAGCGGGCCACGTCGGCGAGCTTGCCCGACCAGCGGGCCGCGGTGGCGCCGGCGGAGGAGAGGCAGACGAGGACGCGGCGGGCCATGGGCTTAGACCTTGATCTTGCCGATCATGTCGTACACGGGCGAGAGCACCGCGAACATGATGAGCGCGAGCAGGCCCCCCAGCACCAGGGTGAGTGCCGGCTCGATCATCTTGAGGGCCTTGTCCACCGAGTCCTTGACGTCACGGTTGTAGAAGTAGCTGATGTTGAGCAGGGCGGTGTCCAGGGCGCCGGTGTTCTCGCCCACCCGCATCATCCGGATCACCAGCGCAGGGAACATGCCAAGCTTCTGGAAGGTCTCGGACATGGGCTCGCCGGCGTTGATCTGCTGCCAGGCGCGGTTCAGGCCGTCGGCGATCACGCGGTTGCCCACGATGCCCTCGCTGGTTCGGATCGCGTCCAGGACCGTGATGCCCGACTGGTACATGAGCGCGAAGAAGTTCGCGAAGCGCGACAGGATGATCTTCTGGAGTATCGGCCCGATCACGGGGATCCTGAGCTTGAAGGCGTCGAACAGGTAGGCGGCCCTGGGGCTCGACTTCACGACCGCCACCAGCGCGACGGCGGTGAGCAGCGGCAGCCCGAGCACCACCCACCAGTAGTTCACCACGAAGCCCGAGATGGCGATCAGCGCACGGGTCTGGAAGGGCAGGTCCACCCGCATGGTCTTCAGCACCCCCACCACCTGGGGCACCAGGTAGACCAGCAGGAACATCAGCACGCCCATCACCACGAAGAACACCACGGTGGGGTAGATGAGCAGCTTCTTCGTGGTGCCCGCGAGCTCGTCCTGCCACTTGAGGGCGTTGGAGAGGTTCTCGAACACGTCGGTGAGCCGGCCGGTCTGCTCGCCGGCGCGCACCAGGCTCGTGAACACCCGGTCGAACACGGTGGGGAAGTTGGCCATGGCCTGGGACAGCATCTTGCCGCCCTCGATGTCCTCGAGCATGGAGGACACGATGCCCTTGAAGCGCGGGTTCTCGAGGCTGTCGCGCAGGTCGCGCAGCCCCTCCAGCAGCGGGATGCCGGCGCGCGACATCTGCTCCATGTCGAAGCAGAAGTTGATCAGGTCCTTGCGGGTGACGGCGCCGGCGACCGCCGTGGAGCCGCTGCGTATCTGGCGGAAGCTGATGAGGTCGAGCCCCATGCGCTTGAGGCGCAACTCGAGGTCGACGTCGTTCATGGCGTCGATGCGCCCGCCGGCCGTCTGGCCCGCCTGGTCTATCGCCTTGTACTGGAAGGAGGGCATCGGGTCGTCGTCCCTGCGGCGCCCGCGGCGGCCGCCTCAGGAGTCCTGGGGGTTCAGACCACGCGGCTGGTCAGGTCGACCGAGCGCGAGACCTCGGCGATGCTGGTGACGCCCTCGAGCACCCGCGCCACGCCCTCGTCGGCGAGCGACTGGAAGCCCTTCTCCATGGCGGCGCGGCGCAGCTCGCGCGTGGTGGCGCGACGCGCCACCAGTTCGTCGAGGTCACCGTCCATGTGCAGGATCTCGAGGATCGGGGTGCGGCCCTTGTAGCCGCGGTTGTTGCAGTGCCGGCAGCCGCCCTCGCGGTGGCGGAAGATGGTCGCCGAGCTCTCCGGCGTCAGGCCGAGGATGTGCTTCTCCTCCAGCGAGGGCTTGTACTCGATCTTGCAGTGCGAGCACAGCGTGCGCACCAGGCGCTGGGCGATCACGCCGATCACGTTGCCGGAGATGATGTCGGGCATCACGCCGATGTCGAACAGCCGCGGGAAGGCGCCAAGTGCGGAGTTGGTGTGCAGCGTGGTGAACACCTGGTGGCCGGTCATGGCTGCCCGGAACGCCATCTCGGCGGTGTCCTTGTCGCGCACCTCGCCCACCAGGATGATGTCCGGGTCCTGGCGCATGATCG
>CAZXJW010000306.1:0-4129 GCA_964641005.1 uncultured Rhodocyclaceae bacterium | reverse complement strand
TCCGTATCCACCAGCAGGATGCCACCGTTGCCGCCCGTGCCGTCGTCGTTGATGAGCGCGCCCGCGGCCAGCAGCAGGTGCTGGTGGGCCTTGAGGTAGTCCAGATGGGCCGGGCGGGTGCTGGCGCGCAGGTCGGCAGTGCCGGGCTTGTCGACGGTCTGGATGGCGTAGGGCATGGCAGGCTCTCCGGGTGGCGGGGGTCGGGAAGGAAGAGGGCAGATGGTAGTCCAATGCCTCGCGTCCGCCCCGCGCGGCCGGAAGCGAGGTCCCCGTTGGTATAGTGCGCGCCTTTCCCGCAGTCCCCCTTCCCGGATTCCATGCTCCCGCCCATCGAAGACCGCATCGCCGCCGAACTCGGCGCCCGTCCTGCCCAGGTGAGCGCCGCCATCGCGCTGCTCGACGAAGGCGCCACCGTCCCCTTCATCGCGCGCTACCGCAAGGAGGCCACCGGCGGCCTCGACGACACCCAGCTGCGCACCCTGGAGGAGCGGCTCGCCTACCTGCGCGAGCTCGAGGAGCGCCGCAGCGCGGTTCTCGCCAGCATCGGCGAGCAGGGCAAGCTCACGCCCGACCTGGCCGCGGCCATCGCCGGCGCGGAGACCAAGCAGCGGCTGGAGGACCTCTACCTGCCCTACAAGCCGAAGCGCCGCACCAAGGCGCAGGTGGCCCGCGAGGCGGGGCTCGAGCCGCTGGCCGATGTTCTGCTGGCCGACCCCTCGCGCCATCCGGAGACCGAGGCGCAGGCCTTCCTGCGCGAGCCCTTCACCACGCCCGATGGCGACAACCCCGGCGTGCCCGACGTCAAGGCGGCGCTCGATGGCGCCCGCCAGATCCTCATGGAGCGCTTCGCGGAGGACGCCGAGCTGCTCGCGCGGCTGCGCAGCCGCATGGGCGAGCATTGCGTTGTGGTGTCCGTCGTGGCCGAAGGCAAGGAGACCGAGGGTGCGAAGTTCCGCGACTACTTCGAGTATTCCGAGCGGCTCGGCGACATTCCCTCGCACCGGGCGCTGGCGCTGTTCCGCGGCCGCCAGGAGGAGGTGCTGCGGATGGCGCTCAAGCTGCCCGAGGAGCTCGAGGACACCACGTTGAAGGCCGCGCATCCCTGCGAGGGCCTGATCGCCGCGCGCGCCGGCATCCGCGACCAGGGCCGTCCCGCCGACGCCTGGCTGCTGGAGACGGCGCGCTGGACCTGGAAGGTGAAGCTCGCCTGGCAGATCGAGGGCGACCTGCTGGGCGAATTGCGCGCCCGCGCCGAGGAGGAGGCGATCCGTGTCTTCGCCCGCAACCTCCACGACCTGCTGCTGGCGGCGCCGGCCGGACCGCGGCCCGTGCTCGGCCTCGACCCGGGCCTGCGCACGGGCGTGAAGGTGGCCGTGGTGGACCGCACCGGCAAGCTGCTCGCCACCGACACCATCTACCCCCACGCGCCGCGCAACGACTGGGACGGCGCGCTCGCGTCGCTGGCGAAGCTGTGCCGCGCCCATGGCGTGGAACTGGTGGCCATCGGCAACGGCACCGCCTCGCGCGAGACCGACGCGCTGGCCGCGGATCTCGCGAAACGCCACCCGGAACTGAAGCTCACCCGCGTGGTGGTCTCCGAGGCGGGTGCATCCGTGTATTCCGCCTCGGAACTGGCGGCCAGGGAGTTCCCCGAGCTCGACGTGAGCCTGCGCGGCGCGGTGTCCATCGCGCGCCGCCTGCAGGACCCGCTCGCGGAACTGGTGAAGATCGATCCCAAGTCCATCGGCGTGGGCCAGTACCAGCACGACGTCAGCCAGGTGAAGCTGGCGCGTTCCCTGGAGGCGGTGGTGGAGGACTGCGTGAACGCCGTGGGCGTGGACGTGAACACCGCCTCCGCCCCGCTGCTGGCGCGAATCTCCGGCCTGACGGCGTCGCTGGCCGAGAACATCGTGCGCCATCGCGATGCCAACGGGCCGTTTCGCAGCCGCACGGACCTGCAGCAGGTGCCGCGGCTGGGCCCGAAGACCTTCGAGCAGGCCGCCGGCTTCCTGCGTGTGCCCGGCGGCGAGAATCCGCTCGATGCCTCCGCCGTGCACCCGGAGGCCTATCCGGTGGTGGAGCGCATGCTGGCCGACCTGCAGCGCGGCGTGCGCGACGTCATGGGCAATGCCGCCGCGCTGCGGGCCATCGATCCGCGCCGCTACACCGACCAGCGCTTCGGCCTGCCCACGGTGCAGGACATCGTGCGTGAACTGGAGAAGCCCGGCCGCGATCCGCGTCCGGAATTCCGCACCGCGCGCTTCGCCGAGGGCGTGCACGAGCTGAAGGACCTCGCGCCCGGCATGCTGCTCGAGGGCACGGTCACCAACGTGGCCAATTTCGGCGCCTTCGTGGACGTGGGCGTGCACCAGGACGGCCTGGTGCACGTCTCGGCGCTGTCGAACCGCTTCGTGAAGGATCCCCGCGAGGTGGTGAAGGCCGGTGACGTGGTGAAGGTGAAGGTGCTCGAGGTGGACCTGCAGCGCAAGCGCATCGCGCTCACCATGCGCCTCGACGATGCGCCGCGCGAGCGGGGCGAGTTGCGTGGCGGGCGTGGTCCTGGTGCGGACGCAGGGGCTGCGAATGGTCGCGGACCTGCGCGCGGCGCAGGTCGCGCCGACGATCGCGGCACGGGAAGGCCCGGCGCAGGCGAGCGGCCAGCGCGTGCAGCGGGATCCGGCTCGCCGACGCCGGGCAGTTCGCCCGCGCCCGCGGGCGGCGCCATGGCCGAGGCGCTGGCCAGGGCCCTGAAGCGCAACTGACGCGTCGATGCCGGCGCGGGCCGTCACCTCCGCCTCGGCCGACCTCGAGATCGAGGTGGCAGGCGAGCGGCTGTGCCTGCTTCCGGAGCGCGCGGCCTGGTGGCCCGCCGGGCGCACGCTGCTGGTGGCCGACGCGCACTTCGGCAAGGCGGCCAGCTTCCGGGCCCAGGGCGTGCCCGTGCCGGGTGGCACCACCGCCGAGACGCTGGCGCGGCTCGACGCGCTGGTGGCGCGCTGCGGTGTGGCACGCATCGCCTTCCTGGGGGACTTCCTGCACAGCCGCCACGGCCGCGTGCCGGGAACGCTGGAGGCGCTGTCCGCGTGGCGCCAACGCCATGCGACGCTCGAACTGCTGCTGGTGCGTGGCAACCACGACCGGGGCGCAGGCGATCCGCCCGAGGTGCTGGGTGTGCGCGTGGAGAACGAACCCTGTCCGGCGGGTCCGTGGCTGCTGTGCCACGAGCCCGGTCCGCAGGTGGGCGGCTACGTGCTGGCCGGGCACATCCACCCGGCCGTGCGGCTCACGGGACGAGCCAACGAGAGCCTGCGCCTGCCGTGCTTCTGGTTCGGTCCGGATGCGGCAGTGCTGCCGGCCTTCGGCGCGTTCACGGGCACCGCGGTGGTTGATCCCCGGCCGGGCGACCGGGTGTGCGTGATCGCGGGTGATCGCGTGCTGGAAGTGCCGGCGCGCGGTCGCGACCGGCGGCCGGCCTGAGCCGCTGTCAGCGGAACCGGTACAGCCAGCCGGCGCGCACCACGGTTCCGTCGTAGGTGGGACCGTTGTCGGCCTTGGCGGAGTAGCGCGTCACGCCGGCGTCGAGCGCGTGGTTTCCGGCGAAGGCCCAGTTCAGTCCGAGTTCCAGCACCGTGGTCCGGGCGTCCACGCGGTAGGCGGTGAACTGATCGCCGTTGCGGTCGAAGACCGTGTCGCGCGCAGCCGCGGCGTAGCTGCCACCGTAGCCGCCACCGCTCCAGCCGTATCCGCCGCCGGTCATGGCCGTGAACACCTGTTGCCCGCCGATCAGCGTGCCACTGCCGTACACGGTCACCGAGTCGCTGGCGCGCCAGTCGAGCGACGCCCACGCCTTGGGATTGGAGAGGTCGTAGACGCTGCCTTCGGAGGCGTAGCGGCGGTCGTAGCCGGCACCGGCCACGCCGCGGAAGCGGTCGGAGAACCACTTGCCCAGGCTCAGGCTGGCGGAGAGGATGCCGCCGTCGCGGATCGGGCTGTCGCGGTGGCGCAGGGCCTCGCCCTGCAGAGCCGCCTCGAACCACGCGCCCGTGTAGCCGGGCTCGGGCTGGTAGCGCCAGGCGGCGCGCGCGGACAGCCCCACGTTGGAGAGGTCGGTGTAGGTGCAGTACTGGCG
>CAZXJW010000305.1:0-4150 GCA_964641005.1 uncultured Rhodocyclaceae bacterium | reverse complement strand
CCAGGAGATGTTCCAGTGACCCACCCCGCCGGCCGCCACTTCCTGCAGATCCCCGGTCCCAGCAACGTGCCCGAGTCCGTGCTTCGCGCCATGGACCGGGCCGTGATCGACCACCGCGGCCCGGAGTTCGCCCAGCTCGGGCGCGAGGTGCTGGCGGGGCTGCGCGACGTGTTCCGCACCTCCGGGCCGGTGATCGTCTACCCGGCCTCGGGCACGGGCGCCTGGGAGGCGGCGCTGGTGAACACGCTCTCGCCGGGCGATCGCGTGCTCATGGCCGAGACCGGCCACTTCGCCACGCTGTGGCGCAACCTCGCCACCCGGCTCGGGCTCGAGGTAGAGTTCCTGCCGGGCGACTGGCGCCACGGCGCCGACCCGCGCGCCATCGAGGCGCGGCTCGCCGCCGACAGCGAACACGCCATCCGCGCCGTGGCGGTGGTGCACAACGAGACCTCCACCGGCGCCACCTCCGACATCCCCGCCGTGCGCGCCGCCATCGACCGCGCCGGCCATCCCGCGCTGCTGCTGGTGGACACGATCTCCTCGCTCGCCTCCATCGACTACCGCCACGAGGAATGGGGCGTGGACGTGACCGTGGGCGGTTCGCAGAAGGGGCTGATGCTGCCGCCAGGGCTGTCCTTCAATGCCGTGAGCGCCAAGGCGCTGGAAGCCTCGCGCAGCGCGCGGCTGCCGCGCTCGTACTGGTCGTGGGACGAGATGCTCGGGCCCAACCGCAGTGGCTTCTTCCCCTACACGCCGGCCACGAACCTGCTGCACGGGCTGCGCGAGGCGCTGCGGCTGCTCATGGCCGAGGGGCTGGACAACGTGTTCGCGCGCCACGCGCGCCACGCCGAGGCCACCCGCCGCGCGGTGCGCGCCTGGGGGCTGGAGATCCTGTGCGCCGATCCGGTACGCCACAGCGGTTCGCTCACCGCCGTGCTCATGCCACCCGGCCACGACGCCGACCGCGTGCGCGCCATCGCGCTGGAGCGCTTCGACCTGTCGCTGGGCACGGGCCTGGGCAAGGTGGCCGGCAAGGTGTTCCGCATCGGCCACGTGGGCGACCTGAACGACCTCACGCTGCTGGGCACGCTGGCGGGCGTGGAGATGGCGGTGGACCTGGCCGGCGTGCCGATCCGCCGCGAGGGCGTGCAGGCGGCGATGGAGTTCCTGTCGGGGTCGCTGCGGCCGGCGGCGTTGCCGGGGACCACGGCACGCATGCCTGCCTGACGGGTCCTATCCCGCCACGCGCACCACCCCGTCCACCACCTCCACCGGCACCGCCTCCAGCGACTTCCCCGCGCACGGCCCGTCCTCGCAGAAGCCGTCCTGGTAGCGGAACACGGCGCCGTGCGACGCGCACACGATCCACTCGTGGTCATACGTGGTGAAGCGGTCGGGCTGGTCGTTCAGCTCGATCCACTGGTGCGGACAGGCGTTCACGTAGGCGTAGGGGACGCCCGCCTTGCGCACCACCACGATGGACAGCGAAGCATGCCCAGCGCCGAACTCGCGTTCGCGGCCCTCGCCCTCCGGGATCTCGTCCAGCGCCAGCAGCGCCGTGCCCGGCGCCGGGGCGTCGGGGTGCTCGCGCCACGCCACGCCTAGAACTTCTCCGGCCGCAGCACGCCGATGTCGGCGGTGAAGATGGTGGTGGCGTAGTTGGCCGAGTACTCGGCGCGCACGTGCTCGGCGATGGCGCCGGCCACCTGCTCGTCGCAGATCACTTCCATGCGGATGTTGCGGTCGCCCTCCCAGGCGGCGTCGCGCGCGCCGTGGCGGCCGCCGCCGCGCACGTCCGACAGGGTGTAGCCGTGGGCGCCCAGGCGTCGCACGTCCTTCACCAGCAGTGGCTCGAGCGCCGCCTCGGTGATGATCACGACCAGCTTGCGGGGATGCACCTGCATGTCAGCCACCGTAGAGGATATCGGCCATGCGCTGGTAGAGCGGGATGCCGAACAGCACGTTGAAGGGGAAGGTCACGCCCAGCGAGGCCGCCAGCGACAGCGACGGGTTGGCCTCGGGCACGGCGATGCGGATGGCCGCCGGCGCGGCGATGTAGGAGGCGCTGGCCGCGAGCGTGGCGAGCAGCATGGCACCGCCGGCGGACAGGCCGATGCCCTTGCCCACCGCCATGCCGATGGCGGCGAACAGCACCGGCATCACCGTGCCGAACACCACCAGGAAAGCGCCGGTGCGGCGCAGGTCGCGGATGCGCCCCGCGGCCACCAGCCCCATCTCGAGCATGAACAGCGCGAGCACGCCCTTGAACAGATCGAAGAACAGCTTCGCCTGGGGCTCGAGCGCGTTGGGCCCGGCAATCCAGCCGATGAGCAGGCCGCCGGTGAGCAGCACCACGCTGCGGCCGAGGAACACCTCGTGGGCCAGGTTGCCCCAGCGCACCTGGCGCCCGCCGCCCACCTTGGCGAGCAGGATGCCCACCACGATGCCCGGCACCTCGAGCAGCACCACGAACAGCGGCATGTACTGCTCGTGGGGGATGGCGCGGTCCACCAGGAAGGCCAGCGCCACCGCGAAGGTCACCATGCTCACCGAGCCGTAGTGCGCGGCGATGGAGGCCGAGTCCGCGCGGTTCAGGCGCCCGGCGAAGCGCAGCACCGGGAAGGCGATGAGCGGCAGCGCGAGCCCGAGCAGCAGCACCCCGCCCATCTGCGGCAGCAGTGGGCCCACGGGCACCTTGGCCAGTTCCACGCCGCCCTTCAGGCCGATGGTGATGAGCAGGAAGATGGACAGGCCCTCGTACATGGCCTCGGGCAGGCGCAGGTCGCTGCGCGCCAGGCGCGCCAGCACGCCGAGCAGGAAGAACAGGACGATGGGATCCATCGACGCGGATTATGGCAGGGGCATCGTCGCGCCGGCAGCGGCGCGCGCGAGGCGGTCGCGCACCGCCACCCACTCGGCCGTGGCGGGCGGCGATTCCACCAGGATGCGCGCCGCACCCGCGGCATCGAGCGCACGCAGGCTGGCGTACAGCTCGCGCGCATAGCCGGCCGCGTCGGCGGGCGCGGCGTGCCACGCGAAGGCGCGAACGCCCGCCGGGGCGGCGCGGCGGGCAAGCACCGCGACGCGGTCGCTGGCCGAGGCCAGCGCTGCATCGAGGGCCGCCGCATCCACCAGCGCCATCGGCGTGCGCGGCGCGTAGTGCGCCTCCAGCGTCCCCGAGGCGCGCGGCGCGTCGGCGCCCGGGGCTGCCAGCGGCTCGCCCAGCACCGCCTCGATGGCCGCCGCCCCCAGCATGCCGGGCCGCAGCAGCGCGGGCCGCGCGCCGGACAGGTCGACGATGGCCGACTCGATGCCCACGGCGGGCACCTCGCCTTCCAGCACCAGGTCCACGGCATCGCCGAGTTCGGCGCGCACGTGCTCCGCGCGCGTGGGCGAGATGCGGCCGAAGCGGTTGGCCGAGGGCGCGGCGATGCCGCCGCCGAAGGCGCGCAGCAGCGCCCGGGCCACCGGGTGCGAGGGCACGCGCAGGCCGACGCTGTCCTGCCCGCCGGTGACCGCGTCCGGCACGCCCGCGGCGCGCGGCAGGATCAGCGTGAGCGGGCCCGGCCAGAAGGCCGCGGCCAGGCGCCGCGCCGCCTCGGGCATCACGCGCGCCCAAAGCGGCAGCTGCGCGGCGTCGGCGAGATGCACGATGACGGGGTGATCGGCGGGCCGGCCCTTGGCGGCGAAGATGCGCGCCACGGCCTGCGGGTTGGAGGCATCCGCGCCCAGGCCGTAGACCGTCTCGGTGGGAAAGGCCACCAGCCGCCCGGCGCGCAGCAGCGCCACCGCGCGGGCGAGCTCGGCCTCGGACGGACTGCCGCTCACCGCGTGAGCAGCCTCAGCGCCTCGCGATACTTCTCGCCGGTGCGCGCCAGCACGTCGTCGGGCAGGGCGGGCGCGGGCGGCTGCTTGTTCCAGTGCTGCGCCTCGAGCCAGTCGCGCACGAACTGCTTGTCGAAGGACGGCGGCGAGATGCCGGTGCGGTACTGGTCGGCGGGCCAGAAGCGCGAGGAATCGGGCGTGAGCGCCTCGTCGATGAGGTAGAGCTTTCCCTGGGCATCGGTGCCGAACTCGAACTTGGTGTCGGCGATGATGATGCCGCGGGTGGCGGCGTACTCCGAGGCCTCGGTGTAGAGGCGGATGGAGG
>CAZXJW010000304.1:0-4250 GCA_964641005.1 uncultured Rhodocyclaceae bacterium | reverse complement strand
TCGTCGCCGAGGCGCTTGCGCTTGTCGGCTTCGTACTCCTGGTAGTTGCCCGGGAAGAAGGTCCACTGCGAATCGCCTTCCGCCGCCAGGATGTGCGTCGCGATGCGGTCGAGGAACCACCGGTCGTGGGAGATCACCAGAACGCTGCCCGCGAACTCTAGCAGCGCATCTTCCAGTGCCCGCAGCGTTTCCACGTCGAGGTCGTTGGACGGTTCGTCGAGGAGCAGCACGTTGCCGCCCGCGAGCAGCGTCTTGGCCAGATGCAGCCGGCCGCGCTCGCCGCCGGAAAGCAGGCCCACCTGTTTCTGCTGGTCCGAGCCCTTGAAGTTGAAACGGCCGATGTACGCGCGCGAGGGCATCTCGAACTTGCCCACGGTGATGATGTCGCGGCCGCCGGAGATCTCCTCCCAGACGGTCTTGGTGCCTTCGAGCGCATCGCGTGACTGGTCCACGAAGGCCAGCTGCGCGGTCTTGCCGATGACCACCTCACCGCTGTCGGGCTGCTCCTTGCCCATGATCATGCGGAACAGCGTCGACTTGCCGGCGCCGTTGGGGCCGATGATGCCGACGATGGCGCCCGCGGGGATCGAGAAGCTCAGGTTGTCGATGAGCAGACGGTCGCCGTAGCCCTTGGAGACGTTCTTGAACTCGATGACCTGGTCGCCCAGGCGCTCGGCCACGGGGATGAAGATTTCCTGCGTCTCGTTGCGCTTCTGGTGCTCGAAGGACGACAGCTCCTCGAAGCGCGCGATGCGCGCCTTGCTCTTCGCCTGCCGCCCCTTGGGGTTCTGGCGCACCCACTCCAGTTCCTGCTTCATGGCCTTCATCCGGGCGTCCTCGGTCTTCTGTTCCTGCTCGAGGCGCGCTTCCTTCTGTTCCAGCCAGGTGCTGTAGTTGCCCTTCCAGGGGATGCCCCGGCCGCGGTCGAGTTCGAGAATCCACTCGCACGCGTTGTCGAGGAAGTAGCGGTCGTGGGTGATGCCCACCACGGTGCCGGGGAAGCGCTGGAGAAACTGCTCCAGCCACTCCACGCTTTCCGCATCGAGGTGGTTGGTGGGTTCGTCCAGCAGCAGCATGTCGGGCTTGGACAGCAGCAGGCGGCACAGGGCCACGCGGCGCTTTTCGCCGCCGGACAGGTGGCCGATCTTGGCATCCCACGGCGGCAATCGGAGCGCGTCGGCGGCGATCTCCAGCTGGTGCTCGGTGTCGTTGCCGGCCGTGGCGAGGATGGCCTCGTACTTGGCCTGGTCCGCGGCGAGCTTGTCGAAGTCGGCGTCGGGCTCGGCGTAGGCCGCGTAGATTTCGTCGAGCTTCTTCTTGGCCTCCATGACTTCGCCGAGGCCTTCCTCGACGGCTTCACGGACGGTCTGCTCGGGCGAGAGCTGCGGCTCCTGCGGCAGGTAGCCGATCTTGATGCCGGGCATCGGCACCGCTTCGCCTTCGATGTCCTTGTCGATGCCGGCCATGATCTTGAGCAGCGTCGACTTGCCCGAGCCGTTGAGGCCGAGCACCCCGATCTTGGCGCCGGGGAAGAACGACAGCGAGATGTCCTCGAGGATCTTGCGCTTGGGTGGGACGATCTTGCCCACCCGGTGCATCGTGTAGACGTACTGGGCCATGGAAGGAAGCAAATGGGTTGGGGGAAAAACGGGAGCTTACCCGAGAGCGCGCACGGTGGCTCGCTTCATTCCAGGGGCATTCCCGGGCATCCGCGCCCAAAAAAAAGCCCGCCGGTGGCAGCCGGCGGGCAGGAACGAATCAGGGAAGATGCGTCTTCGCACCGATTCGGGGAGGAGACGATCGAGCGAAGGGACAGAGGGGCGCCCGGCAGCGGCCCCATGACCGCGACGGACCCTGGAAGCCTCGGATCGGCGTCGGTGCCTGGCGCACCGGTTCTACTGTCCAACCGACTACACGCCCCGAACTGTACGGATGATGCGACGCACCATGAAGGGGGGTTGCGGCACAAGATTCCTGCCCGGGAAGAAAAAATCCGCCACGGAGCCAGTCCGGCCGGTGCCTCGACGCCGAACGGGTGGCGGAAAGGCCGGACGGCGCGGGCGTCCGGCGTCCTCCCGGGTCAGGCCACCGGGATTTCCGGGCCGCCGTACAGGAGACGGTTGGCCTCGATGCGTGCGGCTCCGGCGACTTCGCTGGCGAGCACCCCAAGCAGCCCGCCGTGGTGCCGTCCGACCGCGTCCCCGGCGAGGCCGTGCAGGTGGACGGCGGCGAGCAGGGCGTCCTGCGCCGGCGCGCCCTGGGCAAGCAAGGCCCCGAGCATGCCTGCCAGCACGTCGCCCATGCCGGCTCCCGCCATTCCAGGATTGCCGGTCGTGTTGATCCACCACGCGCCGCCGGGGGCGGCACAGACGCTGCCCGCACCCTTCAGGACCACCAGGGCGCCGAAGTCGGCCGCAAGGCGAAGCGCCGCGCGAAGCCGGTCAGCCTGCACCTCGGCGGTGGTCGCGCGCAGCAGGCGTCCGGCCTCCGCAGGATGCGGCGTGATCAGCGTGGGCATGCTTCTTCCTCGGAGCGCGACGGCAAGTGCCTCTTGCTGCGCGACGAGGTTGAGGGCATCGGCGTCGAGGACGAGCGGGACCGCCTGCGCGAGCGAGGCCTCGAGCACGTCGAGCGCTGCCGGGGACTGTCCGAGTCCCGGCCCGACCACCAGCGCCGTGAGGCGGTCGAGCGCCGGGATTTCCGCCGCCAGGCGCAGCATCAGTTCCGGGAATCGCGTGTCGAGACGAGGGGCCTCTGCATCCAGGGTACCGACGAACACGCGCCCGGCGCCCAGCTGCAGGGCGGCCCGGCCCGCCAGCCACGCGGCGCCTGCCATGCCGGGTGCACCCCCGACGATGCCGACGTCCCCGAAGTGTCCCTTGTGTGCATTGCGCCGGCGCCGGGGCAGGGCGGCCCGCACGCAGCCGGCGTCGACCACGTGGCCGGCAGCCGGCACCATGGCCTCGGCATCCAGGCCGAGCGCAGCGACCCGGATCTCGCCGCACTGGTCGGGCCCGTCCAGGGTGAGCAGACCGGGCTTGAGCGCGAGGAAGGTGAGGGTGACGTCCGCGCGCACGGTCGGTCCGAGCGCCTGACCCGTGTCGGCGTGCAGTCCGCTGGGGACATCCAGTGCGACGATGTCCGCACCGGACGATGCCAGGCGCGCGACCAGCGCCGCGTGACGTTCGTCGAGCGGGCGCCGCAAGCCGATGCCGAACAGGCCGTCGGCCACCACGTCGGGCGCAAAGTCCGCCGGCCAGTCCGGCGTCACCGTACCGCCCGAGGCCTGCCACGCTTCGAAGGCGAGCTTTGCATCGGCAGGCAGCCGATCGGCCGTGCCGGTGAACACGACCCGCGTATCGACCCACCACTGGCGCAGATGCCGGGCCGCGACGAAGGCATCGCCGCCGTTGTTGCCGGGGCCAGCCAGGAGCAGCACGCGCTGGCCGCCGCCGAGACGCTCGCGCAGGCATTCGGCGGCGGCGAGACCGGCCCGTTCCATCAGCGGTTCGGGCGGGGTCCGGGCGAACGCTTCGGCCTCGATGCGGCGGATGTCCTCGGTGCAGTAGACGGGCGCGGATGCCATCGGCGTGGAGCGCGAATGCGATCGCTGCAGTGTACCGGCTCGCGATGGGTTCGCCGAAGCCGCGAGGCTATAATCCGGCTTTGAGGACCACTCGCGCATCCATGCCGCAACTCCTGCAGCTGCCCGGGCGCAACGCCCTGTCCGACTTCCGTCTCCGCAAGCTTCTCGCCGTCCTTCAGACCATCGATCCGCAGGTCACCGCGGTCACCGCGCGCTACCAGCACGTGGTGGAGCTCGATCGCGCCCTGACCGCCGACGAACGCACCCGGCTGGAACGCATCCTCACCTATGGCTCGCGCACGAAGACCGCCGCCTCCAAAGGCCGTCTGTACTTCGTCGTGCCGCGTCTTGGAACCATCTCGCCCTGGTCGTCCAAGGCCACCGACATAGCGCGCAACTGCGGCCTCGACGCCGTGCGCCGCATCGAGCGCGGCGTGGTCTACCACGTGGCTGGCGTCAGTGCCGCGCAGGCGGATGCCCTGGCGGCGAAACTGCACGACCGCATGACCGAGACGGTGTTCGCGTCTCTCGACGACGCCGCGCGTCTGTTCCATCACGTGGCGCCGGCGCCGCTGTCGACCATCCCGGTGCTGGCCGGCGGGCGCGACG
Organism: uncultured Rhodocyclaceae bacterium; assembly: GCA_964641005.1. GTDB lineage: Bacteria > Pseudomonadota > Gammaproteobacteria > Burkholderiales. The sequence continues at coordinate 55 of CAZXJW010000304.1, read as the reverse complement.
CGCTCGTCACGGCCGACCGCGATCTGGGGCTTGCGCTCTCGCCCGACGAGATCGA
>CAZXJW010000303.1:0-4290 GCA_964641005.1 uncultured Rhodocyclaceae bacterium | reverse complement strand
AGTTCGCACTTGGCCACCGGGGTCTTCCAGAAGGAGATGCGGTCGAACTCGTCGTAGCCGTTGTTCTTGCAACCGCCGTCGCCGAGCAGCTTGTTGCCCTTGCAGGCGGCCGGCACGGAAGGCACCGAACCGAACCACGCGGACAGGTCGCCCTGCAGCTTCTCGTTGATGGAGTGCTCCATCCACATGTAGGCGCAGTTCGGGTTCTTGGCGCTGGCATGCAGCATGGTGGTGTCCGCCCAGCCCGTCGCGCCTTCCACCGGCACCACGCTGCCGATGGGCTTGTTCTCGCCCTTGAGCAGGTTCACCTGGAAGCCCCACGAGGAGGACGCCACGACGCCTTCGTTCTTGAAGTCGTCGATCTGCACCATGGCGTCGTGCCAGTAGCGCGACACGAGCTTGCGCTGGGCACGCAGCAGCTCCAGCGCGGCCTTGTACTGGGCCTCGTTCAGCTCGTACGGGTCCTTGATGCCGAGCTCGGGCTTGGTGGCCTTGAGGTACAGCGCCGCGTCGGCGATGTAGATCGGGCCGTCGAAGGCCTGCACCCGGCCCTTGTTGGACTTGCCGTCGGCCAGGGTCATCTCCTCGAACACCACCTTCCAGCTCTTGGGAGGCTCCTTGAACACCTTGGTGTTGTAGGCCAGCACGTTGTAGCCCCACTGGTAGGGAACGCCGTAGTGCTTGCCGTCCACGAAGTGCCACGGGGCCTTCTGCAGGCGCGGATCGACCTTGGAGTAGGACGGGATGAGCTTGGTGTTCACCTCCTGGACACGCTTGCCGGCGATCAGGCGCAGGCTGGCGTCGCCGGAGGCGGTGACGAGGTCGAAGCCACCCTCGTTCATCAGCGCCACCATCTCGTCGGAGGTGCCGGCGGTCTTCACGTTGACCTTGCAACCGGTCTTCTTCTCGAAGTCGGTGACCCAGTCGAAGCTCTTGTCGGTCTCGCCGCGCTCGATGTAGCCGGGCCAGGCGACGATGTCCACGCGGCCCTCGCCCTTGCCGATCTTCTGGAGCGGGGCGGCCTGGGCGGAACCCACGGCCATGCCGAAGGCGGCGGCCACGGCGACGGCGGCGGCACGGGTGGCGAACTGTTGACGGCTCAGGGACTTGCGGGTCGACATGGGTGTCTCTCCTATGCGTTTTGTGTGACTGCGGGGTGAAGCAAGCGCAGGATGCTATCCGGGCGCCTGAGGCGAGGCAAGCCGGCGAAGTCCCCTCTGCAAGCCCGGATTCGGGCGGCTGCAGGCGGGGTGCTGGCGAGGGATCGAGGGGGGCGGCGCGCGGGCGCGCGCTACTTCGGCGCGGGCTGGAGCGGTTCGGAACGCAGCTTGAACACCGGTCGCGCCGCGGTGCTGCGGTAGAAGGGATCCATCTGCGGCACCAGCGCCGCGAGCGCCTCCATGCGCTTCTCGGGCGCCGGGTGGGTGCTGAAGAAGTCGCCCTTGCCGCTGCCACCGGAAACCTTGGCCATCTTCTGCCACAGAGTAACCGCCGAACGCGGGTCGTAACCGGCCTTGGCGGCGAGCTCGATGCCGATGCGGTCGGCCTCGGACTCCGCCTCGCGGCTGTTGGGCAGGTCGATGGCCACCATGGCTGCGGCGGCCGCACCTGCGGCCGCCATGCCGGCATAGCGCCGGTCGGTGAAGATGGCGACGGCGCCGACCCCCACGGAGGTGGCCATGGCGCGCGACATCTTCTCGGCCTGGTGCTTGGCCAGGGCGTGGGCGATCTCGTGGCCCATCACCTGGGCGATCTCGTCGTCGCTGGGCTTCAGGGCCTCGATCAGCCCGGTGTAGAAGGCCATCTTGCCGCCCGCCATGCACCACGCGTTCACCGTCTTGGGGTCGTCGATCACCTTGACGCTCCACTGCCACTCGGCGGTCTCGGGCCGGTAGGCGATGGCGTGCGGGATGAGGCGCTCGGTGATGGCGACGATGCGCGCGGTCACCGCAGGGTTGTTGTCCAGCCTGCCCTTCTCCTGGTAGGGCGTGAGCATCTGGACGTAGGCCGTTCGCGACGAGGCGATGGCCTCGTTCTCGGACACCACGATGAACTGCTTGCGGCCCGTGACCGGGTTGGTCTCGCATCCGGCGGCTGCCGCTGCGAGCAGCAGCACGGCGAGGAGGGAGCGGAGGCGCACGAGGGGACCCGGGGGCTCAGGCGAACAGCCGGCTGTGCCGGGGCACCTTGGCGAGCAGGTACTCCATCTGGTCGTCGAGGATCTTGCGGTTCTGCAGGATGAGGTGCTCGTAGCGGTTGGGCACGTAGGGCGCGTACAGCAGCGGCATGTGGGCGCCTTCCGGGGTGCGGCCACCCTTGCGGATGTTGCAGGCGCGGCAGGCCGTCACCACGTTCATCCAGCGGTCGCGCCCTCCCCGGTAGACGGGCACCACGTGGTCGCGCGACAGGTCGCGCTCGCGGAAGGTGCCGCCGCAGTAGGCGCACAGGTGGCGGTCGCGGGCGAACAGCGCGGCATTGGTGAGGTGGGGCTCGGCATGGTGGTCGTGGACCAGTTCCCAGGCGCCCTTCACGGCGATGATGCTGTGGGTGGAGAGCTCGGAGCGCTCGCCGGTCAGGCGCGACAGGCCGCCGTGGTAGGTCGCAACCACGTCGCCCAGCGACCACGCCACCATCCGGCGGGCGTGGTAGGTGATGGCTTCCTCGATCATGATCCAGCGATTCGGCTGGCCGGACATGTCGAGGGCGAGGATCATCGCCACGGAATCGTGCTCCCGGTTCGCGGGCACGAATCGCTGCGGATCGCGGGAAGTGTGCGACGGCGTGCCCGACGGCCGCCGAGTATACGGACTGGCCGTGAAGGTGCAAACGTCCCGGGGCGCGCCGTGGATGACGCGCCCGCGCCGGGGCGCTAGAACAGCCCCACCACCCTGCCCTCGCCGTCGAGGTCGATGCGGCTGGCCGCGGGCACCTTGGGCAGCCCCGGCATGGTCATCACGTCGCCGCACACCACCACCACGAACTCCGCCCCGGCGGCCAGGCGCACCTCGCGGATGTTCACCACGTGCCCCGAGGGCGCGCCACGGGCCCCGGCGTCGGTGGAGAAGGAATACTGGGTCTTGGCGATGCACACGGGATAGGCACCGTAGCCGTCGTCCTGCAGGCGCTGGATCTGGCCGCGGACCTTGGCATCCGCGGTGATGTCGGCGGCCCCGTAGATCCGGGTGGCGATGGCGCGCACCTTCTCCCACAGGGGCGCCGAGTCCTCGTAGACGAACTTCAGGGCCGCCGTGCCGCCCTCGGCAAGCCCCACCACGGCGCGGGCCACGTCCTCGGCGCCCTTGCCGCCCTGGGCCCAGTGGCGCGCGATCACCACCGGCACGCCCATGGCCTCGATGCGCGACTTGAGCAGCGCGTGCTCGGCCGGCGTGTCCTGCGAGAAGTGATTGACCGACACCACGCAGGGCAGGCCGTAGTGCTCGCGCACGTTGCGCACGTGCCGCTCGAGGTTCGCCAGGCCGCGCTCGAGCGCGTCGAGGTTCTCGGCCCCGAGCGCCTTGAGTTCCACGCCGCCGTGGTACTTGAGCGCACGCACCGTGGCCACGATCACGCAGGCCGAGGGACGCAGCCCGGACTTGCGGCACTTGATGTCCACGAACTTCTCGGCGCCCAGGTCGGCGCCGAAGCCCGCCTCGGTGACCACGTAGTCGCCCAGCTTGAGCGCCGAGCGGGTGGCGATGACGGAGTTGCAGCCGTGGGCGATGTTGGCGAAGGGCCCGCCGTGGATGAAGGCAGGGTTGTTCTCGAGGGTCTGGACAAGGTTGGGTGCCAGCGCGTCCTTGAGCAGCACGGTCATGGCGCCGTGGGCCTCCAGGTCGCGGGCGCGCACGGGGGTCTGGTCGCGGGTGTAGCCCACCACGATGTTGCCCAGGCGCTCGCGCAGGTCGCGCAGCGAGGTGGCGAGGCAGAAGATGGCCATCACCTCGGAGGCCACCACGATGTCGAAGGCGTCCTGGCGGGGGAAGCCGTTGGCCGGGCCGCCCAGCGACACCACGATGTCGCGCAGCGCCCGGTCGTTCATGTCCAGGACCCGCTTCCAGGTGATGCGGCGCGGATCGATGCCCAGTTCGTTGCCGTGGTGGATGTGGTTGTCCAGCAGCGCGGCGAGCAGGTTGTTGGCGAGCTGGATGGCGTTGAAGTCGCCGGTGAAGTGGAGGTTGATGTCCTCCATGGGCACGACCTGGGCGTAGCCGCCGCCGGCGGCGCCGCCCTTGATGCCGAACACCGGCCCCAGCGAGGGCTCGCGCAGGCAGATCACCGCCTTCTTGCCGA
>CAZXJW010000302.1:0-4310 GCA_964641005.1 uncultured Rhodocyclaceae bacterium | reverse complement strand
CCAGCGACATGACCAGTTCCTCGCGGATCGGGTCGATGGGCGGGTTGGTGACCTGTGCGAACAGCTGCTTGAAGTAGTGGTAGAGGGTCTTGTTCTTGTCCGACAGCACCGCCAGCGGCGAGTCGTTGCCCATCGAGCCGATGGCCTCCTCGCCCTCGCGCGCCATGGGCAGCAGCTGGAACTTGAGGTCCTCCTGGGTCCAGGAGAAGGCCTGCTGCCGGTCGATGAGCGGCACGGCCGAGGGCTCGCGCGCCTCGGAGGGCTCGGGCAGGGACTCGAACTTGACCCGGATGCGGTCGATCCAGTCGCGATAGGGCTTGGCCGCGGCGAGCGCGTCCTTGAGCTCCTTGTCATCGATGATGCGGCCCTGCTCCAGGTCCACCAGGAACATCTTGCCCGGCTGCAGGCGCCACTTCTTGACGATGCGGTCCTCGGGCACGGGCAGCACCCCGGCCTCCGAGGCCATGATCACCATGTCGTCGTCGGTGACGAGATAGCGCGCCGGGCGCAGGCCGTTGCGGTCGAGGGTGGCGCCGATCTGGCGACCGTCGGTGAAGGCCACCGCCGCAGGGCCATCCCAGGGCTCCATCATGGCGGCGTGGTACTCGTAGAACGCGCGCCGGCTGCCGTCCATGAGCGCGTGCTTCTCCCAGGCCTCGGGGATGAGCATCATCATGGCGTGGGCGAGCGAGTAGCCGCCCATCACCAGCAGCTCCAGCGCGTTGTCGAACGAGGCCGAGTCCGACTGGCCCGGGTAGACCAGGGGCCAGAGCTTGTCGAGGTCGCCGTCGAGAACCGGCGAGGCGATGGCGCCTTCCCGCGCGCGCAGCCAGTTCACGTTGCCGCGCAGGGTGTTGATCTCGCCGTTGTGCGCGATCATGCGGAACGGATGCGACAGGTCCCAGGTGGGGAAGGTGTTGGTGGAGAAGCGCTGGTGCACCAGCGCAAGCGCCGAGGTGAGGCGCGGGTCCTTGAGGTCGCGGTAGTAGTTGCCCACCTGGTCGGCGAGCAGCATGCCCTTGTAGACGATGGTTCGCGCCGAGAAGGACGGGACGTAGAACTCCTTGCCGTGGGCCAGGTTCAGGGCCTGGATGGCATGGCCGGAGCGCTTGCGCACCACGTAGAGCTTGCGCTCGAAGGCGTCCGTGACCGTGACGTCGGCGCCCGCGCCCACGAACACCTGGCGGATCACGGGTTCGATGCCCTTCACCGACTCGCCCAGCACCGAGGAATCGCGCGGCACGTCGCGCCAGCCCAGCAGCACCTGGCCCTCCGCGCGCACCGCCCGCTCGATCTCCTGCTCGCAGGCGATCCGGCTGGCCGGCTCCTGGGGCAGGAAGACCATGCCCACGCCATAGCGGCCCGGGGGCGGCAGTTCCACGCCCAGGGCGGTCATCTCCTCGCGCAGGAAGGCGTCGGGGATCTGCAGCAGGATGCCCGCACCGTCGCCCGCCAGCGGGTCGGCACCCACCGCGCCGCGGTGGGTCAGGTTCTTCAGGATCTGCAGGCCCTGCTCCACGATGGCATGGCTCTTCGACCCCTTGATGTGGGCGATGAAGCCCACCCCACAGGCGTCGTGCTCGTTGGCAGGGTCGTACAGCCCCTGGGGCTGCGGGTAGTGCGGATGCTCCACGGCGGTCCCTCGAAGAATGGCCTGCGGCGCCGGAGGCCCGGGCGGCGACTCACGGGGCTGGCGGGCCGAAGGGCCCGGCCCGGAGCACCTTTGCTGCAGCGCAGGGGGGTGGGATGTTACAGCGGTGCCCCTGGTGCTTCAATCAGTTGGCCGGCGCCCACGATGCGCGACCCCATCCCTCGTGGCCCGGGGACGGCCGCCTGCGACCTCAGCCTTCCTCCACCAGGAACAGGCGGCGGTGCTCGCGGATGGCGTAGCGGTCGGTCATTCCGGCGATGTAGTCGGCGATGGCGCGCGGCAGGTCATCCTCCCCACGGCGCTGGAACTCCGGCGGCAGCAGCCGCCGGTCGGACAGGAAGGCGGCGAACAGCTCGCGGACGATGCGCTGGGACTTGAAGGTCATGCGCGCCACCTGGTAGTGCTGGTAGAGGTTGTGGCGCAGGAAGGACTTGAGCGCCTGCTGCTCGTCGCGGACCGGCTCGCTGAAGGCCACCAGGGCGGGCGCGGCGCGCACCTCGTCGATGCTCGCGGGACTCGCGGCCTCGATGTTGGCGCGGGTCTGGCGGGTGAGGTCGGTGACCAGGGTGTTGATCATCCGCCGCACGGTCTCGTGCACCAGACGCCGGTCACGCAGGTCCGGGAAGGCGGCGCGCACCTGGTCGAGGTGGCGGGCGAAGATCGGCACCCCGGCCAGGCCCTCGAGCGTGATCAGGCCGGAGCGGATGCCGTCGTCCACGTCATGGTTGTTGTAGGCGATCTCGTCGGCGAGGTTGGCGAGCTGGGCCTCCAGCCCGGGGCGATGCCCCAGCAGGAAGCGCTCACCAACATCGCCCAGCTTCTCGGCGTTGCGGCGCGAGCAGTGCTTGAGCACGCCCTCGCGGGTCTCGAAGGTGAGGTTCAGGCCGTCGAAGGCGCCATAGCGGCTTTCCAGGTGATCCACCACCCGCAGCGACTGGAGGTTGTGCTCGAAGCCGCCGTGCTTGCGCATGCACTCGTTGAGCGCATCCTGGCCGGCGTGGCCGAAGGGGGTGTGGCCGAGGTCATGGGCGAGCGAGATCGCCTCCACCAGGTCCTCGTTGAGCCCGAGGGTCCGCGCGATGGAGCGTCCGATCTGCGCCACCTCGATGGAGTGCGTGAGCCGGGTGCGGAACAGGTCGCCCTCATGGTTCACGAACACCTGGGTCTTGTACTCGAGCCGGCGGAACGCCGCGGAGTGCACGATGCGGTCGCGGTCGCGCTGGTACTCGCTGCGGCCCTCGGGCGGCGGCTCCGGAATGCGCCGGCCGCGCGAGGTATCGGGCCGGCCGGCGTACGGGGCGAGTTCAGCCATGGTCGACCGCAGCCGGACCCTCAGGCATGGGGCGCCGGCGCCGCGAGCACCCGCTCCAGCACCGCCGGCGGCACGGCGGCGTCGATGTAGGCCTCGCCGAGGCGCCTGACCATGATGAAGCGCACCTTGCCGCCCTCGACCTTCTTGTCGTGTCCCATCAGGTCGAGCCAGCGCGCGAGGCCCAGGTCGGGTGCGCCCACGGGCAGACCGGCGCGGGCCACGAGGCGCTCGATGCGCTCCACGTCCGCCTGCGGAAGGTGGCCCAGCTCGCGCGACGCGCGCGCGGCCAGCACCATGCCGGCGCCCACGGCCTCGCCGTGCAGCCAGGTGCCGAAGCCCAGGCCCGCCTCGATGGCGTGGCCGAAGGTGTGGCCCAGGTTGAGCAACGCGCGCGGACCGGTCTCGCGTTCGTCGATGGCCACCACGTGGGCCTTGCACTCGCAGGAGCGCTTCACGGCATGGGCCAGGGCGGCCGGATCGCGGGACACGAGGCGCTCCATGTTGTCCTCGAGCCAGGCGAAGAACTCCGCGTCCATGATGATCCCGTACTTGATCACCTCGGCGAGGCCCGCGGCGAGTTCTCGCGGGGGCAGGGAGTCGAGCACGGCGGTGTCGGCGATCACGGCCACCGGCTGGTGGAAGGCGCCGATCATGTTCTTGCCCAGCGGGTGGTTGATGGCGGTCTTGCCACCCACCGAGGAATCCACCTGGGCGAGCAGCGTGGTGGGCACCTGGATGAAGTTCACCCCGCGCAGGAAGGTGGCGGCGGCGAAGCCGGTGATGTCGCCGATCACGCCGCCGCCCAGGGCGACGAGCGTGGTCTTGCGCTCGCAGCGCGCGCCCAGCAGGGCGTCGTAGATGCGGTTGAGCGTCTCCCAGGTCTTGTGGGCCTCGCCGTCGGGCACCACGATGGGCAGCACGGTGACCCCGGCCGACTCCAGGGCGGCGGTGAGCGGCGCCAGGTAGAGCGGACCCACCACGTCGTTGGTGACGATGGCCACCCGCTTCTGGGCGAGGTGCGGCAGGTAGAGGGCGGCGTCGGCGAGCAGGCCCGCGCCGATGCGGATCGGGTAGGAACGCTCCCCCAGGCCGACGGTGACGCTCAGCACGGCGCCCCCGGCGCGACGGCCGTCCGCCGGGCCAGCAGGCCCTCGAGCCGGGACACGAGCGTCTTCAGGCTCTGGCTTCCGGTGTCCACCGTGACGTGGGCCACCTCCTGGTAGAGCGGTTCGCGCGAGGCGAGCAGCTCGGCCAGGCGCCCGCGCGGGTCAGAGGTCTGCAGAAGCGGCCGGTTGCGATCGTGGCGCGTGCGGTGCCAGAGCTCTGTCTCTTATACACATCTGACGC
>CAZXJW010000301.1:866-4335 GCA_964641005.1 uncultured Rhodocyclaceae bacterium | reverse complement strand
CGCGCGGTGCCACCGGCCACACCGACGTCTACGACCTCGAGCCCACGCACCGACCGGATGCACCCCGTGTGCGGCGCATCAAGAAGCCCCACGTGGTCGATCCGCTGTTCGGCGAGGTCCTGCGCACCCCGGCGCTGCTCGAGGTGCTGCGGGCGCTGCTCGGCCCGGACGTGAGGCTGCACGGCTCCAAGCTCAACCTCAAGTCGCCGCGCTACGGCTCGCCGGTGGAGTGGCACCAGGACTGGGCCTTCTACCCGCACACCAACGACGACATCCTCGCCATCGGCGTGATGCTCGACGACGTGGGCATGGAGAACGGTCCGCTGCTCGTCCTCCCGGGCTCCCACAAGGGGCCCACCTACGACCACCATGCCGACGGCCGTTTCTGTGGCGCCATGGACCCGGCCGCCTGCGGCCTCGATTTCTCGAAGGCCGTCCCCTGCCTGGGAAGGGCCGGATCGTGCTCCTTCCACCACGTGCGCCTGGTGCACGGCTCGGCCGAGAACACCTCCGACCGGCCGCGCCAGTTGCTGCTCTACGAATGCTCCGCGGCCGACGCCTGGCCGCTGGTGAACTTCACCACGCTCGAGGAGTTCGACGGGCGGATGATCTGCGGCTCGCCCACGCTCGAGCCGCGGCTCGAGAAGGTGCCGGTGCGCATGCCGCTGCCGCCGGCGCTCAACCAGGGTTCCATCTACGAGAACCAGACCGCGGCGCGCAGCCGCTGGTTCGGGGTCACGGCCGCCGCCAACTGAGGCCGGCGCGAGGCGCGTCGCGGCCCGGGCGACACCACGAGGAGAGCAGCACATGACGGCACTGGCGCGGGGCTGGCACGCCCGCAACGCGGTTTCCCACAAGGCGCTCACGCCCGCCGAGACCGAGGCCTTCGACCGGCTCGGCTACCACTTCCCGCTGCGCGCCTTCGACGCCGCGGAGATCGCCGCCCATCGCAGGCGCCTCGAGGAATTCGAGGCCGGCCATGGCGGGCGGCTCGGCGGCCAGCTGCGCAACAAGCCCCACCTGCTGTTCACCTGGGCCGATGCCATCGTCCGCCACCCGCGCATCCTCGACGCCGTGGAGGACGTGCTCGGGCCCGACCTGCTGGTGTGGAGCTCGAGCTTCTTCACCAAGGAGGCGCGCGATCCGTCGTTCGTGTCCTGGCACCAGGACTCCACGTACTGGGGCCTGTCCGAGCCCGACATCGTCACCGCCTGGGTGGCCTTCTCGGACAGCGTTCCCGAGAATGGCTGCATGCGCGTCATTCCCGGCACCCACCTCATGGACCAGCTGCCCCACAAGGACACCTTCGCCGAGAACAACCTGCTCACCCGCGGCCAGGAGGTGCAGGTGGACGTGGATCCGGCGCTGGCCGTGGACGTGACGCTGCAACCGGGCGAGTTCTCGCTGCACCACGTGCGCCTGGTGCACGGCTCCGAGCCCAATCCCTCCGGCCGACGGCGCATCGGCTTCGCCATCCGCTACGTGCCCACCTACGTGCGCCAGGTGGCCGGCCCGCGCGATTCCGCCATGCTGGTGCGCGGCGAGGACCGCTTTGGCCACTTCGATCCCGAGCCCCGGCCGGTCACCGACTTCGGCGAGGCCGAGCGCGAGGCCCACGCGCGCATCACCGACCAGGCGGCGCGCATCCTCTACCGCGGCACGGACAAGCCGATTCCGCGCTGAACCGCGCCGGGCGCCGGGCGTGCCCGCGCCGGTGCAGGGTGAACACGACAACGAGCGGCGAGGGAGACGAGGTGCGCACCATGATCCACAGGCGGTTCCTGCTGCCGGCGTTGCTGGCGGCGCTGCTGCTGCCGCTGCCGGCCGCGGCCCAGCAGGCGGTGAAGTGGAAGCTGCTCACCTCCTGGGCTGCGGGCACGCTGCCGCAGAAGCTGGTGGAGCAGTTCGGCGAGAAGGTGAAGGCCATGAGCGGCGGGCGCCTCCTGATCGAGGTGCTGCCGGCAGGCTCGGTGGTGGCGCCCCCGGAGAGCCTCGATGCGCTCTCGGCTGGCGTGATCGACGCGCAGCAGGGGGGCACCGCCTACTTCGTGGGCAAGGACGCGGCCTTCTCGGTGCTGGGTGACCTGCAGGGCGCCTGGGACAACCCGCTGCAGGCGTGGGGCTGGCTCGAGCAGGGCGGCGGCCTCGCGCTGGCGCGCGAGCTCTACGGCAAGTACAACGCCCACTTCGTCACCGGCGTCTGGTACGGCGTGGAATCGCTGGTGTCCAAGAAGCCGCTGCGCACGCTGGCCGACTTCAAGGGCCTGAAGATCCGCGCGCCCGTGGGCATGGGCCAGGACATCTTCAAGGCGCTCGGCGTCGCGCCCGTGAACCTGCCCGGCAGCGAGGTCTACACGGCGCTCGAGCGCGGCGTGGTGGATGCCTCCGACTGGGGCACGCTGTCCATGAACCAGGAGCTGGGCTACCACAAGCTCGCGAAGTACCCCATGTACCCTGGCTTCCACTCCATGCCCATGAACGATCTCGCGGTGAACGCGAGGAAGTGGGCCGCGCTGCCCGACGACCTGAAGGCCATCGTGGAGGTGGCCGCCCGCGACCTGTGCCGCGAGATGGTCCAGCGCCACCTGGCCGACGACCTCAAGGTGGCGCAGCAGGCGAAGTCGCTGGGCTTCGAGCCGATCGACCTGGCGGCGGCGGAGCGCCAGAAGTTCCGCGAGGCGGCCCGCGCCGTGTGGGCCCAGTACGCGGGCCGCAGCCCGATGGCGAAGCGCATCCACGACTCCCAGCTCGCCTGGCTCAAGCAGCTCGGCCTCCTGCAGTAAGCCCGGCCGGCGGCGCGCACGCACCGTGAGCACCCCGCAGGCGCCCTCGCGCGCGCCGCTGGACCGGCTGGCCGTGCTCGCCGGCGAGGGCGCCGGAATGTTCTTCGTGGTGATCGTGGCCATCACCGCCTTCGAGGTGGTGATGCGCCGGCTGCTGGGCTCGCCCACCATCTGGGTGCACGAGCTCTCCGTGGCGCTGGCGGCGGCGGCCTTCGTGGTGGGTGGCCCCGCGGTGCACGCGGCGCGGCGCCACATCGTGATCGGCTACTTCCTCGAGCGGCTGCCCGCGCGCTGGCAGCTGCGCCTGGGCGTGGTCAACACCGTGCTCGCCATCGTCTTCCTCGCCCTGCTCGCGTGGGCGGCCACGGGCCAGGCCATGGTGTCGATCCGCGACATGGAGACCTCGGGCACGGCGCTCAACTGGCCGGTGCCCGTGGTGCTCAAGACGCTGTTCGCGGCGGCCAGCGCGCTAATGCTGCTGCAGTCGCTGGGCCACCTGCTGCGCGACGTGGAGCGGCTGCGCGAATGAGCATCGAGTGGATAACGGTGCTGATGTTCGGCGGGCTGGTGCTGCTGCTGGCCATGGGGCTGCCGCTCGCCTTCGCCACCGGGCTGATCGGCGTGGGCTTCACCGCCGGGCTGTTCGGCCTGGACGGCCTGCAGCTGGTGGCGAGCCGCATCTTCAG
>CAZXJW010000301.1:0-856 GCA_964641005.1 uncultured Rhodocyclaceae bacterium | reverse complement strand
CGCGCTCGTGTCCGTGCCCATGTTCGTGATGATGGCCTCGATCCTCGAGCGCTCCGGCGTGGCGAAGGACCTGTTCGACGCCATGCGCGTGTGGGCGGGTGGCGTGCCGGGCGGGCTGGGGATCCAGACCATGGTGGCGGCCACGCTCATGGGCGCCATGACCGGCATCATCGGCGGCGAGATCGTGCTGCTCGGCCTGCTGGCGCTGCCGCAGATGCTGCGCCTGGGGTACGACCGCAAGCTCGCCATCGGCACCATCTGCGCCGGCGGATCGCTGGGCACCATGATCCCGCCTTCCATCGTGCTGGTGATCTACGGCCTGACGGTGAACGTGTCCATCGGCGACCTGTTCACGGCCAACCTCGTGCCGGGGCTGGCGCTCTCGGCGGCCTACATGGGCTACATCGCGCTTCGCTGCATCCTGAATCCCCGGCTCGGGCCGCCCGCGCCGCCCGAGGAGCGAGACCTCCCCCTGCTGCGCAAGCTGGCTCTGCTCAGGGGCCTGCTGCTGCCGCTGCTGGTGGTGGGCGCCGTGCTGGGCACCATCTACTTCGGGTGGGCCTCGGTCACCGAGGCTGCCGGCATGGGGGTCGCGGGCACAGTGCTCGCCGCGGGGCTGCGTGGCGAACTGCGCTGGCCCATGGTGCGAGACGCCTGCCGCCAGACCCTTTCCACCTGCGGCATGCTGCTGTGGCTGTCCTTCGGGGCCACCGCCATGATCGGCGTCTACAACCTCGCCGGCGGACCGGGGTTCGTGAAGGAGCTCATCACCGGCCTGCCCCTGCCGCCGCTGGGCCAGGTGGGGGTGATGATGGCGATCCTGCTGGTGCTGGGCTGCATCATGGACTGGGTGGGC
>CAZXJW010000300.1:0-4372 GCA_964641005.1 uncultured Rhodocyclaceae bacterium | reverse complement strand
GATGGTCACGGCGTAGGTCTCGAACAGGTCGGCGGCCATGCCGGCGCAGTCACCCACGTTGTCGCCCACGTTGTCGGCGATCACCGCGGGGTTGCGGGGGTCGTCCTCGGGGATGCCCGCTTCCACCTTGCCCACCAGGTCGGCACCCACGTCGGCGCCCTTGGTGAAGATGCCACCGCCGAGTCGCGCGAAGATGGAGATGAGTGACGAACCGAAGGCCAGCCCCACCAGTGCATGCGTGGCCTCCTCGATGCCCTTGCCCATGCCGATCAGCACGGCGTAGTAGCCCGCCACGCCCAGCAGGCCGAGGCCCACCACGAGCATGCCGGTGATGGCACCACCGCGGAAGGCCACGGCGAGCGCCGCGTTCATGCCCTTGTTGGCGGCCTCGGCCGTGCGCACGTTGGCGCGCACCGAGACGTTCATGCCGATGTAGCCCGCCAGGCCGGAGAGCACCGCGCCCACGGCGAAGCCGACGGCGGTTCCCGTCCCGAGGAAGATCCAGAGCAGCACGAGCAGCACCACGCCGACGATGCCGATGGTGGTGTACTGGCGGTTGAGGTAGGCCTTGGCGCCCTGCTGCACGGCGGCGGCGATTTCCTGCATGCGCGCGTTGCCTGCCGGCTGGGCGAGGATCCACTGGATCGAGACGATCCCGTAGAGCAGTGCCGCGACCGCGCAGGCGAGTGCGATGATCAGTGCTGAAGACATGGAATTCCCCTGAAGCCCCGTAAGGCTGTTCTTCGTTTCGAACGGAAATGACCGGGGCAAGCGCCCCGGCCGGGCTCGACGGGCCGGCGATGCTGCTGCCGCTGCCCTCCGGGCCAACGCCCGACCCCTGTTGTCGGGGCTCGCGGGCGCCTGCCGGACCCGGCCTGGCCGGTCACCCTCGTGGGGAACCAGCCCGGACCGGACAAATAACCCATGATTCTAGCGGCTCGGACCGGTCCGGGGAACCCGGTCGGGCCGCCGGCCGGGGCGGGCGGCGGTTCAGGGCGTGAATCCCGTGGCCAGCCGGCGGGGCACGGCCACGTTCTTCAACCGGACGTAGCGGGGCAGGCCGTCGCGGTAGGGCGGCGGATCCTCGCCGCGGATCAGCGGCCTCAGGTAGGTGCGGCAGCGCTCCGTGATGTGGAAGCCGTCGCGGGTGATGTAGTCGCGCGGCATCTTCTTCTCCACGTTGGCGACCTCGCGCAGGTCGGCCACGCCGACGCTCCAGCGATAGGGACTGTCGGAGCGGCGCACGATGGCAGGCATGACCGCATTGTGTCCCTCGAGGGCGAGTTCCACGGCGGCCCGGCCCACCGCCACCGCGTGGGCGAGGTCGGTCTTCGACGCGAGGTGGCGCGCCGCGCGCTGCAGGTAGTCGGCCACGGCCCAGTGGTACTTGAGCTTCAGGCGATCCTTGACCAGGCCCGCGAGCAGCGGGGCCACGCCACCGAGCTGGGCGTGGCCGAAGGCGTCGCGCAGCCCCGTCTCGGACAGGAAACCGCCGTCGGGCCCGCGCAGCCCCTCGGACACGCCCACCACGCAGTGGCCGAACCGCCTGACCGTCGCGTCCACCCGCGCGAGGAAGGCCTCGGCATCGAAGGCGATCTCGGGGAACAGCAGCACGTGGGGCGCTTCGCCCTCCGACTCCGCGGCCAGGCCCATGGCCGCCACCGTCCAGCCCGCGTGCCGTCCCATGGCCTCGAGGATGAACACCCGCGTGGAGGTGCGCGCCATGGAGGCCACGTCGAAGCCGACCTCGCGGGCGCTCACGGCCAGGTACTTGGCCACGGACCCGAAGCCCGGCGAGCAGTCGGTGACGGGCAGGTCGTTGTCCATGGTCTTGGGCACGTGGATAGCCTGGATCGGGTAACCCATGGACTGGGCCAGCTGCGACACCTTCAGGCAGGTGTCGGCCGAGTCGCCGCCGCCGTTGTAGAAGAAGTAGCCGATGTCGTGGGCCCGGAACACCTCGATCAGGCGCTCGTACTGGCTGCGATCGTCCTCGAAGCGGCGCAGCTTGTAGCGCGCCGAGCCGAAGGCTCCGCCCGGCGTGTGGCGCAGGGCCGCGATGCTCGCCGCGCTCTCTCGGGAGGTGTCGATGAGGTCCTCGGTGAGCGCGCCGAGGATGCCGTCGCGTCCGGCGAAGAGCTTGCCGATGCGGTCGCGATGCTTGCGCGCCGTCTCGATCACGGCCGACGCGGAGGCGTTGATCACCGCGGTCACGCCCCCGGACTGGGCGTAGAACGCGTTGCGCTTGGGTTGCCTGGCCATCGCTGCTCCCTCGGGCAAAGGCCCGACGGACGCATTTCACACCAATGGAAGCCACGCCGTCATGCGCGGCGTGAACCGGACTTGATCCCGGTCAGTACGCAGCGCGGCCCGGGAACCGGGCCGCGGGGGCCCGCTCGCCGGAAAGCTAGGCCAGCGCGCCCAGCACCTTCGCCCTGATGTCGTCCACCGAGCCCACCCCCGCCACCCGGGTGTAGCGCGGCGCTCCCGGCTGGCCGCTGCGGGCCCAGCCCAGGTAGTAGTCCACCAGCGGGCGCGTCTGGCTGTGGTAGACCTCGAGGCGCTTGCGCACCACCTCCTCGCGATCGTCGTCGCGCTGCACCAGGTCCTCGCCGGTGGCGTCGTCCTTGCCGGCCACCTTCGGGGGGTTGAACACCACGTGGTAGGTGCGGCCCGAGCCGGGATGCACGCGGCGGCCGGACATGCGCCTGATGATCTCGGCGTCCTCCACGTCGATCTCCACCACGTGGTCGAGATTGACGCCGGCGGCCTTCATGGCCTCGGCCTGGGGGATGGTGCGCGGGAAGCCGTCGAACAGGAAGCCGTTGGCGCAGTCGGGCTGGCGCACGCGCTCGGAGACCATGCCGATGATCACGGCATCGGGCACCAGCGCGCCCGCGTCCATGTGCTTCTTCGCCTCGAGGCCGAGCGGCGTGCCCGCCTTCACCGCGGCGCGCAGCATGTCGCCGGTGGAGATCTGGGGGATGCCGAACTTCTCGACGATGAAGCCGGCTTGCGTGCCCTTGCCCGCGCCGGGTGCTCCGAGGAGGATCACTCGCATTTCGAGTCCGTGACGATTGGATGGTGGTTGTGGTTCGCCGCGGGCCCGTGGGCACCGGCCGGAAGGATTATAGGCGAGCGCCCCGCCGCGGCCCCACCTGCGTGCGACTCAGGCCTGCCCGGCGAACAGCCGGCGCACGCGGTCGAGGTCCTCCGGCGTGTCCACGCCCGCCTCGGGCGCGTGTTGCGTGACCGACACGGCGATGCGGTGGCCGTGCCAGAGCGCGCGCAGCTGCTCCAGCGCCTCGAAGCCTTCCACCGGAGCGGGGTCGAGGCTCGCGTAGGCGCGCAGGAAGGCGCCGCGGTAGGCGTAGATGCCGATGTGCCGGAACGCCGGAAGCCCGGCGGGCAGCGCCCGGGCGTCGCGGAAGGCGTCGCGCGCCCAGGGGACTGGCGCACGCGAGAAGTACAGCGCGTAGCCGGCCGCATCCATGACCACCTTCACCACGTTGGGGTCGAAGAAGTCCGCGTCGCGCTCGATGGGATGGCAGGCGGTGGCGATGGCGGCGTCGGCGTGGGCTGCGAGGTCGCGCGCCACCTCGCGGATCAGCGTGGGCGCGATGCGAGGCTCGTCGCCCTGCACGTTCACCACCAGGGTGTCGTCGCTCCAGCCCAGCTGTGCCGCCACCTCGGCGATGCGGTCGGTGCCGCTGGCGTGGTCGGCGCGCGTCATGGCCACGTCGAAGCCCCAGGCGGCCACGGCCTCGGCCACGCCGTCGTGGTCGGTGGCTACCCAGACCTCGCGGGCGCCGCTGAGCGCTGCCTGCTCGGCCACGCGCACCACCATGGGCTTTCCGGCGATGTCGGCCAGCGGCTTGCCCGGCAGGCGCGAGGAGGCGTAGCGCGCCGGGATGACGGCCACGAAGTCGGTCATGGCGCTAGCGGCGGCGCCGCCAGGCGTCCACTTCCTCGGCGGACAGCCGCCGGGCTTCCTCCTCCAGCATCACGGGGATGTCGTCGCGAACCGGATAGGCCAGCGCGCTTTCCACGGACACCAGTTCCTGGCGCTCCCGGTCGTACTGGAGCGGGGCCTTGGTGAGCGGGTCAACGAGGATGTCGAGCAGCTTGGGATCGAGGGCCATGGGGGATGGCGGCCAGCAGCGCCGCGGCAAGGTGGGGTTCGAGGCGGGCCTGCACCGGCAGCATCCAGTGGCTGACGTCGGCGAAGCGGCGGCATTTTACGGCGTCCTTCGCCGTCATCAGCACCGCATCGGCACCGGGGAAGGCAAGGTCCTGCGCGCGCCAGGGGTGATGGTCGGGAAAGGCGTGGGCCTCGAAGGCGATGCCCAGCGCGCGCAGGGTGTCGAAGAAG
>CAZXJW010000299.1:0-4402 GCA_964641005.1 uncultured Rhodocyclaceae bacterium | reverse complement strand
CTTGAGCTGGGGGATCTTCTCGAAGTTGGCCTTGAAGGGCTGCTCGTCGCGGTCCGAGAATCGGTCGCCCTTGCCGGACTTGAGCGGCACGGGCGCGATCTCCCAGGCGAAGGCGCCCGAGGTGCTGGCCTGCTGGGCGCGCTGCAGGGAGGCCACGGCGAAGGCGTCCTGGGCCTCGCGCGTGAACCCGTACTTCTGCGCGCAGTCCTCGGCGAAGGTGCCCATGAGGCGGCCACGGTCGTAGGCGTCCTCGAGGCCGTCCAGGAACATGTGGTCCACCACCTGGTGATGGCCCATGCGCAGGCCCGCCCGCGCCTTGGGCAGCAGGTAGGGCGCGTTGGTCATGCTCTCCATCCCGCCGGCCACCATGACGCGATTGGTGCCCGCGATCAGCAGGTCGTGGGCGAACATGGCCGCCTTCATGCCCGAGCCGCACATCTTGTTGACGGTGGTGCAGCCGGTGGACAGGGGCAGGCCGCCGCCGAGGCTCGCCTGGCGTGCCGGCGCCTGGCCCTGGCCGGCGGGCAGCACGCAGCCCATCACCACCTCGTCCACGTCGCCAGGGGCCACGCCCGCACGCTCCACGGCGGCGCGCACCGCCACGGCGCCGAGCTCGGGCGCGGTGAAGTCCTTCAGCTCGCCCTGGAAGCCGCCCATGGGCGTGCGGGCGGCGGAGACGATCACGACGGGATCCTGGTGCATGGCGGAACTCCTCAGTTGGGCCCGGCGGTGGGTCCGCCGGTGCGTCCGAAGCGCGCCTGGAATCGGCGCTGCGGGTGGTAGGGGAACACGTCCTCGATGTGGCCCTGCTCGATGCGCGCCTTGGTGGCGTTCCAGAAATCCGGCTCGAGCAGGTCGGCGTGCTGCGACAGGAAGGCCTCGCGCACCCCTCGCCCGGACAGCAGGAAGGGCGCGAACTCCTCGGGGAAGATGTCGTTGGGTCCCACGGGATACCAGGGCTCGGCGGACATCTCGGCCTCGGGCGTGGGCGGGGGCGGGATGCGGCGGAAGTTGCACTCGGTCATGTAGGCGATCTCGTCGTAGTCGTAGAAGACCACGCGGCCGCCGCGGGTGACGCCGAAGTTCTTGAACAGCATGTCGCCCGGGAAGATGTTCACCGAGCACAGTTCCTTGATGGCGCGTCCGTAGTCGATCACCGCCTCGCGCAGCTGCTGCGGATCGGCCTCGTCGAGGAACAGGTTGAGCGGCTTCATGCGCCGCTCGATGTAGAGGTGCTTGACCACCACCTGGGCGTCGCTCTCCTCGAGCAGCGAGGGCGCCTCGCGGCGCAGTTCGCCCAGCAGCGCCTCGGAGAAGCGGTCGCGCGGGAAGGCCACGTCGGCGTACTCCAGCGTGTCGGCCATCCGGCCGATGCGGTCGTGGCGCTTCACGAGCATGTACTTCTCGCGCACCGTCTCGTGGGTGACGTCCTTGGTGGGCGAGATGCGGTCGCGGATCACCTTGAACACGTACGGGTACGAGGGCAGGGTGAACACGATCATCACCAGCCCCTTGATTCCGGGGGCCAGCACGAAGTCGTCGGTGGAGTGCTGCAGGTGGTGCAGGAAGTCGCGGAAGAACAGCGTCTTGCCGTGCTTCTGCAGGCCCAGGGCGGTGTAGAGCTCGGCCTTGGGCTTGCCGGGCAGCAGCGCGGCGAGGAAATCCACCCACGCCGAGGGCACGTCCATGTCGGCCATCAGGTAGGCGCGCGAGAAGGCGAACAGCGGCGCGATCTCGCGCGAGTCGAGCAGGCAGGCATCCAGCGTGAGGCCGCCCCCGCCATCGTGGACGATGGGCACGGCGAAGGGTTTCTCGAGATGGCCGTTGACCACCCGCCCGATCAGGTAGCAGCGCTTGTTGCGGAAGAACAGCGAGGACAGCACCTGGATCTGGTGGTTGGGCTCGAGCCGCACCGGCCGCGGCAAGGCCTCGCGCACCGCCCGCAGCAGCCAGCGGCAGTCTCGCCGCCAGTGCGTGAAGCGGAGCGTGAGTCCGGTGTCGCGGCGGATCTGCAGCAGCACCTCGCGCAGGCCGTCGCGCAGCGGGTAGTAGCTGCGGTAGGCGGGCGGGTCGCCCTCCAGGTACTCGGTGGACACCGCGGGTCGCACGAAGATGTGCTCGTTGTTGAAGTACGTGCGGTGCAGCAGGCGGCAGCTCACCGAGTTGAAGAAGGTCTCGGCGAGCTCGGGCTGGCGGTGGTTGGTGAGCAGTCCCACGTAGTGCAGCTTGATGTCCTGCCAGAGCGCCTCGGGCAGGTTCTCGGTGTCGAACTCGTCCTGCAGGCGGTCGGCAGCCTCGCGCACCCGCTCGTCGTACAGGGCGATGCGCTCGGCGTGGGCGCGCTGCACCGCGGGCCAGTCGGCGCGCTCGAAGCGGCCCCGCGCGTCGCGGCTCATCTGCCGGAAGATGCGGTAGTGCTTGTCGAAGCCCTCCAGCAGGGCCAGCGCCATCGCGCGCGCCAGGTCCTGGGCGTAGGGGTAGCGGACCTGGGCAGGGGGCGCCTGGCGGGCTGCGGGGCTGGGGGCGTTCATGGGGCGGAGCCGGGAAGAGGCGGATTATGCCCGGCGCGGATGACGGCCGCCGGGAGGAAATCCCGGGAACGGCGCGGCGCGGGCCGCGCTCAGGCCGTCTCGGCGAACAGCTCGCGGCCGATCAGCCAGCGCCGGATCTCGGAGGTGCCCGCTCCGATCTCGTAGAGCTTGGCGTCCCGCCACAGCCGGCCGGTGGGGTACTCGTTGATGTAGCCGTTGCCGCCCAGGCACTGGATCGCCTCGCCTGCCATCCAGGTGGCCTTCTCGGCCGCGTAGAGGATGGCGCCGGCGGCGTCCTTGCGCGTGGTCTCGCCCCGGTCCAGGGCCTGGCCCACGGCGTAGACGTAGGCACGGCAGGCCGACAGCGTGGTGTACATGTCGGCGAGCTTGCCCTGCATGAGCTGGAACTCGCCGATGGGCTGGCCGAACTGCTTGCGGTCATGCACGTAGGGCATCACCACGTCCAGGCAGGCCTGCATCAGGCCGATGCAGCCGGCGGCGAGCACGGCGCGCTCGTAGTCCAGGCCGCTCATGAGCACGCGCACGCCTCCGCCCACCTCGCCCAGCACGTTCTCCAGGGGCACCTCGCAGTCGCGGAACACCAGTTCGCAGGTGTTCGAGCCGCGCATGCCCAGCTTGTCGAGCTTCTGCGCGGTGGAGAAGCCCGGGAAGCCCTTCTCGATCAGGAAGGCGGTGATGCCCTTCGGTCCGGCGGCCGGATCGGTCCTGGCGTACACCACCAGGGTGCTGGCATCGGGACCGTTGGTGATCCACATCTTGTTGCCGTTGAGCACCCAGCGGTCAGCGCGTTTCTCGGCCTTGAGCCGCATGCTCACCACGTCCGAGCCCGCGCCGGGCTCGCTCATCGCGAGCGCGCCCACGTGCTCGCCGCTGATGAGTTTCGGCAGGTACTGGCGCTTCTGCGCCTCGCTGCCGTTGCGCCGGATCTGGTTCACGCACAGGTTGGAATGGGCACCGTAGGACAGGCCCACCGAGGCCGAGGCGCGGGAGATCTCCTCCATGGCCACCATGTGGGCGAGGTAGCCCATGCCGGTGCCGCCGTATTCCTCTTCCACGGTGATGCCGAGCAGGCCGAGGTCGCCGAACTTGCGCCACAGGTCCATGGGGAATTCGTTCGACGCGTCGACCTCGGCTGCCCGCGGGGCGATCTCGGCGGCGGCGAAGGCCGCCACGGTCTCGCGCAGCATGTCGATGGTCTCCCCATGGTCGAAGCGGAGCATGGGAATGCGGCTGATGGCGGCGGGGGCGGCGCGGTCCATGGCAGGTCTCCTCGGTGAAGCGGTGCGGCCCGTGGGGCGCGGGCGCGGGAACGGCAGTCTATTTGCCGTTTACGTCAACGTCAATTTGCGCGCACGTCCCGGGGCCTGGCGGGCGGCCGCGGACTTGCGCTCAGGGCCGCGCCTGGCGCCGCCCTCCAGCATCCGGCGGCACTGCAGCTCGAAGGAGCGGATCTCCTCGAGCGTGGCCTCGATGTCCTCGCGCTGCTGCTCGAGGGCCTCGCGGCGCTTGCGCAGCACCGCCAGGAACTGCTCGAGCTGGGCACTCTCGTCGTGGGCGGCGTCGTAGACGTCGAGCAGCTCGCGGATCTCGGACAGCGCCAGGCCCAGCCTCTTGCCGCGCAGCGTGAGCTTCAGGCGCACCAGGTCGCGCTTGTCGTAGACCCGGTTGCGGCCGGCGCGCGCCGGGCTGAGCAGCCCGTGGTCCTCGTAGAAGCGGATGGTGCGCGTGGTGACGCCGAACTCGCGCGCGAGGTCGGTGATGGTGTAGGTGTCGACGGCGCGCGCATCGTCCGGCGCCGGCTGGTGCGTCTTTCCCATGTAAGATTCAGTATAGATCCAGGACCTGTAAGA
>CAZXJW010000298.1:0-4413 GCA_964641005.1 uncultured Rhodocyclaceae bacterium | reverse complement strand
CACGGAGACCGTTCGGACCGTGAACCCGGCCGGGCGTCAATAAACCTTCATGTGCGACCCATAGACTCTCGCCCACAAATCGCTGGGGGAAGAGACCTTGCCGTTCCATTGCTTCGCCGGTCCCGCCGGAACCGGCCCGCGGAAGCTTTCGCGTTCCGGCGGCTTCACGCTGCTCGAGCTGCTGGTGGTGATGGTGATCATCGGCCTGCTGGCGGCCTACGTGGGCCCGCGCTACTTCTCGCAGATCGGCAAGAGCGAGATCAAGGTGGCGCGCGCCCAGATCGACGCCTTCGAGAAGGCACTGGATGCCTACCGCCTGGACGTGGGCCGCTATCCGAACACCGAGCAGGGGCTCGGTGCGCTGGAGACGCGACCGCAGGGGGAAGCGAAGTGGCAGGGGCCGTACCTGAAGAAGGCCGTGCCCATGGATCCCTGGGGCAAGCCCTACCAGTACCGCTCGCCCGGGGAGAAGGGCGAGTTCGACCTGTTCTCCTTCGGCAAGGATGGCCAGCCGGGCGGAGAGGGCGAGAACGCGGACGTGGGCAACTGGAACTGATGCCCCATGCGCTACCGCGTCAAGGCCATGAAGGCGGGCGAGGGGGTGACTTCCCTGGCGCTGGAGGCGGCGAGCCCCGCTGAGGCGCGCGCCCGGGCCGCCGGCCAGGGCTACGCGGTGCTGTCGGTGAGCGGGGCGGGCGGGCTTCGGCTGCCCCTTCCGGGCCGGCGAGCGCGCTTCCCCCTGATGCTGTTCAGCCAGGAGCTGCTGGCGCTGCTGCGCGCCGGGATCAGCCTGGTGGAGGCGCTGGAGACCCTCGCCGAGAAGGAAGCGCGGCCCGAGACGAAGGCCGCGCTCACCCGCCTGCTCGACGCGCTCTACGAGGGCAAGGCCTTCTCGGCGGCGCTGTCCACGGTGCCCGAGGCCTTCCCCGACCTCTACGTGGCCACGGTGCGTGCCAGCGAGCGCACCGGCGACCTGCCCGAGTCGCTCAAGCGCTACATCGCCTACCAGTCGCAGATCGACCTGGTGCGCAAGAAGCTGGTGAGCGCCTCCATCTATCCGGCCATCCTCATCGCCGTGGGCGGGCTGGTGACCCTGTTCCTGCTCGGCTACGTGGTGCCGCGCTTCTCGCAGGTCTACGACGACGTGGGCCAGGACCTGCCCTTCCTGTCGCGGGTGCTGCTGGACTGGGGGAAGCTGGTGGAGGCCCACGGCGTGGCGCTGGGCGCGGCCTTCCTCGCCGCGCTGGTGATGCTGGGCTGGTGGGCGGTGCGCCCCTCCACCCGCGCCACGGTGCTGGGCTGGCTGCGGCGCATCCCCTCCATGGGCGAGCGCATCCGCGTCTACCAGCTCACCCGCTTCTACCGCACGCTGGGCATGCTGCTCTCGGGCGGGATCGCGGTGGTGCCGGCCATGGGCATGGTGTCGGGCCTGCTCGACCCCAGCCTGCGCGGCCGCATGGACGGCGCGCAGCGCGGCATCCGCGAGGGCAAGCCCATCTCCCAGGCCATGGAGTCCGCCGGGCTGGTCACGCCGGTGGCGCTGCGGCTGCTGCGCGTGGGCGAGCGAACGGGGCAGATGGGCGAGATGATGGAGCGCATCGCCGAGTTCCACGACGAGGAGATGGCGCGCTGGGTGGAGACCTTCACGCGCACCTTCGAGCCGCTGCTCATGGCGGTGATCGGGGTGGTGATCGGCGGCGTGGTGGTGCTGATGTACCTGCCGATCTTCGAGCTGGCCGGGAGCCTGCAGTGAAGCCGCGCGAGTTCGACGTGCAGCCCTTCACGTCGCAGCAGCTCGCCGCCGCCCGCTCCGCGGCAGCGGGTTCCGGGCGCAGGCTCGTGAGCTGCCTCGAGGAGGCCAGCGGCCTCGAGGCGGACGCCTTCACCGCCGCGCTCGCCGCCACGCTGGGCGGGCTGCCGCTGAGCATGGCCCAGATGCACGCCCTCGAACCGGCCTTCGACGTGCTGCCCTATGCCGAGGCCCTGTCGCGCGAGGTGGTGCTGCTGCGCGAGCCCGACGGCGCGCTGGTGCTGGCCCACGCCGACCCCTTCGACGCAAGGCTGCGCGCGTGGGCCGCGGAGCGCATCGCCGAGCCCGCCGAAATGCGCATCGCCCACGCGGCCGACATCGCCGCGTGGCTCGCCCGCCAGGGCGAGAGCCTGCGCGCCATGGAGAGCGTGGTCCTGGACGCGCGCGCCGGCGCAGGCGAGGACCGCTCGGTGCAGAGCCTGTCGCTCAAGAGCATCAGCGAGGACGCCAGCCCCATCGTGCGGCTGGTGAACTCCACGCTCTACGACGCGCTCAAGAGCGGCGCGAGCGACATCCACCTGGAGAGCGTGGGCACGGGCCTGCACATCAAGTACCGCATCGACGGGGTGCTGGTGAACGTGAGCCAGGCCCCGGGCGCGGAGACCGCGGAGCAGGTGATCTCGCGGGTGAAGGTGATGGCGGAGCTCGACATCGCCGAGCGGCGCGTGCCCCAGGACGGGCGCTTCAAGGTGGCGGTGTCGGGGCGGGAGATCGACTTCCGCGTCTCCATCATGCCGTCGATCTTCGGCGAGGACGCGGTGCTGCGCATCCTGGACAAGCAGAGCCTCGCCGACCAGGTGAAGGGCCTGTCCCTGGACAGCCTGGGCTTCGACGAGGCGGCCAAGGCGTGGGTGAGGCGGCTGGCCGGCGAGCCCTACGGGATGCTGCTGGTCACCGGCCCCACGGGCAGCGGCAAGACCACCACGCTCTACGCCTCCATCACCGAGATCAACCACGGCCACGACAAGCTGATCACCATCGAGGACCCGGTGGAGTACCAGCTCGCCGGGGTGCTGCAGATCCCGGTGAACGAGAAGAAGGGGCTGACCTTCGCACGCGGCCTGCGCTCCATCCTGCGCCACGACCCCGACAAGATCATGGTGGGCGAGATCCGCGACGCGGAGACGGCGCAGATCGCCATCCAGGCCGCGTTGACCGGCCACCTGGTGTTCACGACGGTGCACGCGAACAACGTGTTCGACGTGATCGGGCGCTTCACCCACATGGGGGTGGACCCCTACAGCTTCGTCTCGGCGCTCAATGGCGTGATCGCCCAGCGGCTGGTGCGGGTGAACTGCAGCCACTGCACGGCCGAGGACGCGCCCGACGACGCGCTGCTGGCCGACTCGGCGCTCACGCGCGAGCAGGTGGCGGGCTGGACTTTCCGGGCGGGCCGGGGCTGCGGCCACTGCCGCGGCTCGGGTTACCGCGGTCGCAAGGCCATCGCCGAGATGCTCGTGCTCACCGACGAGCTGCGCGAGCTCATCACCGCTCGGGAGCCGATCCGCCGCATCAAGGAGGCGGCGCGGCGCGGCGGAACCCGCTTCCTGCGCGAGTCGGCGCTGGAGCTGGTGAAGCGCGGCGAGACGACGCTCACGGAGATCAACCGTGTCACGCTGGTTTCCTGACGACATGGACGTGACGGCGCTGCTGCGCGGGCGGCTGCGGGTGGTGCTCGCGCCCGACGCAGTGGAACTGGTGCGCTTTTCCTCCGGACTGCGGCCGGGCATCGCGCATGCGGTGCGCCATGCGGTGGTGCCGGTGCGCGCCGCGGCCGACGGGGCGCCGTGGCGCGCCGCGGTGGATGTGCTGGCTGCCGCGCTGGCGGAGCCGCGCTGGAAGGGCGTCCCGTTGCAGGTGCTGGTGTCCGAGCACTGGGTGCGCTGGCAGCTGGTGCCCTTCAGCGACGCGCTGGTGCGCGAGAGCGAGCGCGTGAGCTACGCGCGCATGGAGTTCGAGGCCGTGCACGGCGAGCGCGCGCGGGGCTGGCAGGTCAGCGTGGCCGCGCCGCGCGCCGGCCAGGCCGTGCCCGCATGCGCCGTGGACGCGGCCCTGCCCGAGGCGGTGCGCGCGGCCTGCGAGGGTGCGAGCGTGAAGCTCGCATCCTTCACCTCGCGCTTCGCGCAGGCGTGCGACCGGCACCGGCAGCGGATTGGCGCGGGCCCGGCGGCGCTGGCCTTCGTCGAGCCCGGCCGTTGCACGCTGGGCGTGTTCGAGGACGGCGCGTGGCGCGCCATCGCCTCGCCTCGCGTGAACGGCGACGCCGCGGCGGTGCTAGGCGCGGAACTCGCCGCCGCGCTGGCCGGTGGCGCGGTGGCCGGGCCGGGCACGCTGCACGTGGCCTTCGCGGCGGGGCGGCGGGCCATGCCTGCGGAGCTGGGCGGCTGGCGGGTGAGCGTGCTCGACGAGCCAGCAGTGCCCTTCGCAGCCGAGCCGGTGACCGGGGCGAGCATTCCTGCATCGGAAGGGGCGGCCTCGTGAGCGTGGCGGCCCTGCGCATCGATCTCGTCCGGCCTGACGGCGGGCGCAGCGTGGCGGCGCTGGTGCTGCTGGGTGCCGGGGCGCTGGTTGCCGCGGCCGCCTTCAACGGCGCCGAGCAGGCC
>CAZXJW010000297.1:2805-4425 GCA_964641005.1 uncultured Rhodocyclaceae bacterium | reverse complement strand
GAACGGGCGTTCCCACGCTGTCGATGTGTCCGTCGCGCCGGCCGTACGCCACCGCACCGACAGTCCGCGACGCGACGCGCATGCTCACTGTTCAGCGGGCACACGCCGAGTTCCGGATCCAGGCCCGCTCGAAGCACAACGAAGTGGAGTCCGACATGAACGCACGCAAAGCAGTGATCATCACCACGCTGTTCGCTTCAACCCTTCTGGCAACGGCCGGCTGCGCGGTGACCCGCGACCAGCAGAGCATGGGTGCCTACGTGGACGACAGCACCATCACTGCCGAAGTGAAGCGGCGCTTCGTGGGCAACCAGGACGTGGACGCCTCGAGCATCAGCGTCGAGACGCTCAACGGCACGGTGATGCTCTCCGGCTTCGCCAAGGATGCCCTCGAGCGCACCACCGCCGAGTCGCTGGCCTGGAAGGTCAAGGGCGTCCGCGCCGTCAAGAACGAGATCAGCGTACGCACGTGAGACCTCCCGCGGGCACCCGCCCGCGGGAGCCGATTGCAGGTTCAGAGACAAGGAAAACCACATGAACTGGGACCAGATCCAGGGAAACTGGAAGCAGGTGACGGGCAAGGCCCGGGAGCAATGGGCCAAGCTGACCGATGACGATCTCAAGGCCATCGAAGGCCACCGCGAGAGGCTCGCCGGCAAGATCCAGGAGCGCTACGGCATCGCGAAGGAAGAAGTGGAGAAGCAGGTCGCTGCGTGGCAGAGCAGCGCCAGGGACGCGTGGTTCGCGAACGAGTCCGGCCATCAGGACGTCAAGCCGGCGGACGCGACACCGCTCCAGACCAGGCAGGTCTGAGGACTTCCGTCCGGTCGCGCAACTCCAGACAGTGACCGGGTTTCACGAGCGGGCGATCGGCTTGAGGCCGGTTTCCCGCCCTTTTTTGCGTCCGCGATCGCGCGGCAAGCGGCCAGCCGGGCATGTCCCGTTCAAGCCCCGGGGTCAGCGAGGCCTTTTTCCCGACGACCGCAGGGCCGTCAGTGCAGCCGCCAGTGCGGCCTGGGCTCCGAGGAGCTCGCGCTCAGTGCGCTTGAGGCGACGGAACTCCAGGACGATCCTCAGGTGCAGGTGATTGAGCACGATCACGCAGTCGAGGGTCTCGGCCTGCAGCCGGGAGAGCGTGGTGTCTGCACTTCGGCCCGTGTCGGATCCTGGTTCGCAGTGCTCCGAGGCGGCGGCCCGTAGCCGCGCCTTCACCTCGTGCAGGGTACGCTCCCAGTGGCTCGCGGGATGGCCGGACTCGGTGGCCGCGGCCCGTGGCCCGGGCATTCCGGGAAAGGGGATCACCCGTCCGGTGCCGGCGTCGTGCACGGTTGCCACCTCCGCGGCGCAATGCGCGACGGTGTCCTGGATGTCGTTGATGGACCGGGTATCGTCGGGCGGGTTCATCGGATCGTTCCCGGTCGGGGCATCTGGTCGGAGCGGCGACGTCGTCCCTTCGGCCCGGCGCGCAGCGGACCCCACCGTGGGGCCGGTAACGTCGTGGCAGGACTGAGGCGGCGCGGTGAGCGGACGATGTCGCGAAGCGGGACGATCATTTCCTGGACCCTCCAGTGACGTTTCTTGCGGGTTGCTGACCCGCATTGGGGCGGTTGCCAACGGACG
>CAZXJW010000297.1:0-2795 GCA_964641005.1 uncultured Rhodocyclaceae bacterium | reverse complement strand
GCCGAGCATCGGCGTATGTACGCTGTCAAACACTTCCATCGGGCGAGCCTATTCCGTCCTCGCGAGCGCCTGCGCGAGCCGGTGCACGTCGGCGCTGAAGAGCAGGCTCAGCGCATGCCCAGCGCGAAGGCCCGTCCATCGGACAGGTAGCAGCTGCAGGCCGCCGACTCGAGGCGTGGCCGGTCCAGGATGCTCACCACGCCGCGGTGATAGCGGATCAGGCCCTGGCGCTGCAGTGCGCCCGCGGCCAGCGTGACACCGGCGCGTCGCACGCCCAGCATGCTGGCGAGGAACTCGTGGGTGACACGGAAGTCCGCCGTGGCGGCGCGGTCGTGGCTCATCAACAGCCATCGCGCCAGGCGCGGACCGATGGTGTGGAAGCGAAGGCATCCGCCGGAACTCGTGAGCTGGGCCATCACGACCACCAGATAGGTCAACAGGCAGGCGCGAAGCGGCGGGCTCTGGACGAGTTCGCGGCGCAGGGCCGTCGCATCGATGCGCCACGCAGTGCCTTCGCCCTGCACGAGGGCACGCAGCGGCACGGTCTTCGAACCGAGGGCGATATGCGCGCCCAGCATGCCTTCGCGACCCACCATGCCCACCTCGAGCGCGGGATGGTGATCGACCTCCGCCACCAGTGACACGAAGCCGTCGATGGGAAACCAGGCGTGCCGCTGAACGCCACCGGGTTCGCACAGCACCCGAGCGAGCACCAGCGGCACGGGTTCGCACGCCGCCAGCAGGCGGCGCCGGTCGCGGGCGGGAAGCCGTGCGATGAGGCGATTGCCGGCGGGGTTCACGCCATCGGCCCGGTGCGGCACGCGCGCCGCACGGCGCTCACGGCGGCTGCCCGGTCGGCAGCAGGCGTTCGTATTCGCGGCGCACCACTGCGTAGCACTCGCAGGTGCGCGCTTCCAGCGCGGGCCGGTCGAGCACCGTGATGCGGCCGCGTGCGTAGCGGATCATGCCAAGCCTCTGCAGGCGCAGCGCCGCCTCGGTGACACCTTCGCGGCGCACCCCGAGCATGTTGGCGATGAGTTCCTGGGTCATCACCAGTTCGAGGCCGTCGAGCCGGTCGAGGCTGAGCAGCAGCCAGCGGCACAACTGCTGGTCGAGGCTGTGGTGGCGGTTGCACACGGCGGTCTGCGACATCTGCGTGATCAACGCCTGGGTGTAGCGCAGCAGCAGGTGCATGGCCATTCCGGCAAGGTTGAATTCCCGCTTCACCACGGAGGAGCGCAGCCGGTAGCCGGCGCCCGCGCTCTGCACCACCGCGCGGCTGGTGGTGGACTCGCCGCCCATGAACAGCGAGATGCCCACCACTCCCTCGTTGCCCACCACCGCGATCTCGGCGGAGGCGCCGCTTTCCATGACGTAGAGCAGCGAAACGATGGAGGTGGCCGGGAAATACACGTGACTCAGGGTGGCGCCGGACTCGTAGATGACCTCGCCGAGGGGCATGTCCACGGGCTCGAGCAGCGGCCGCCAGCGCTCCCACTCGGCAGGCGGCAGGGCGGCGAGCAGGTGGTTCCGGCGAGGGTCGGATGGTTCGGGCATGGCGACGCTCAGGAGGGCGCGCTTCGATGTGCGCACCGGCGGATGGAGACTCGGTTGCATGGACACCTAGTCTAGGCGTTCGAGGCTACGCTGTTTGTTCGGTGGCGTACACAAAGGGGGGCACGCCGCATGGGCGCCGTGTTCGCCAGCGCACCGACGCACTGCAGCATTGCAGGCATCGTGCGAATCCGGCTTCGTGCCTTCCGGCGCGGGCCGATCCGCCACATCGGAGTACCGCCATGAATCTTCGTCCTCCCAGTGATTGCGACCAGGGCTGCGTCGCGCCCTCTGGAGTTCACGCCATGATCGACGACGCCACCATCGAGTCGTCGATTCGACAGGCGCACCGGGCCCATCGCCCGGAGCATGTGCAGGGCCGCGCCTCCGCCATGGCGAGGGTATCGCCAGCAGCGGTACGCACGTTGCGAAAGGCTTCGCTGCCGGCGGTCCTGGCGCTCACCGCGCTGCTCGGCCTCGCCGTGGGTCCTGGCGTCCGCGCGCAGGGCGACCTCGAGAGCTACGGACTGGACCGCGCCATCACCGCCGACGTGAAGATGCGATTCGCCGGCAACCGCGACGTGGATGCCACCACCATCCGGGTGGAGACCCTCAACGGCGTCGTGGTACTACATGGATACGCAAGCAGTGACGCGGCGCGCACCGAGGCTGCGGTGACCGCCTGGCGCGTGGAGGGCGTGAAACGCGTGAGGAACGAAATTCATGTGCGGCCTTGACATCTCCCAGGGCGGTCCGCCCGTAGAACCGCCGCCCCGGCGCGATCAGGTCGTCGACATGCGCTGGAGTGCCATCCGCCGCAACTGGCAGGCTGCCGCTCGAACCACCTGGCGACACTGGATGGAAGACCTGGCCGGCAATCCGTACGGTGGTAAGACGGAGCCTCGGCTGATCCCCATCGCCAGCCGCGAGAGCCTCGATCGCGCCCGCGAGGAGGCCGAGAAGCGCCTCGCCGACCTGCAGCATGCCGCGCGGGGCACCTGGTTCAAGTAGTTCGACGGACCCCGCCCGCACCCGAGGCGGGGCCGCGGTCTAGAATCCCGGCGTTCACTTCCGTTGGAGCCGGCAACGTGCATCACGATCGAAGGCGGCGATTCCTCGCGATGGCGGTACTGGCCATCTCCGCGGGGATGACCGGTTCAGCGCACGCCGACAACTGGCCTTCTCGGCCCATCCGCATCATCGTCCCCAACTCCGCCGGCGGCATCACCGACGTCAACGCG
>CAZXJW010000296.1:0-4456 GCA_964641005.1 uncultured Rhodocyclaceae bacterium | reverse complement strand
CGCTCCATCTGCTCGATCATGCGTGCGGCGCGGTTGTAGCCGATGCGCAGGTGGCGCTGCACCAGCGAGATGGAGGCACGCCGCGACTTCATGACGATGGCCACGGCCTCGTCGTAGAGCGGATCGGCCTCGCCGTCGCCACCGCCGCCCTCGCCCTCCGCGCCGCCCTCCTCGTCCGCCTCCCCCCCCTCGAGGATGCCCTCGATGTACTGTGGCGCGCCGCGCGACTTCAGGTACTCCACCACCTTGTGCACCTCGTCGTCGGCCACGTAGGCGCCGTGCACCCGCTGGGGCAGGCCCGTACCCGGCGGCAGGTAGAGCATGTCCCCCTGGCCGAGCAGCGCCTCGGCGCCCTGCTGGTCGAGGATGGTGCGCGAGTCGATCTTCGAGGACACCTGGAAGGCCACGCGGGTGGGGATGTTGGCCTTGATGAGGCCGGTGATCACGTCCACCGAGGGGCGCTGCGTGGCGAGCACCAGGTGGATGCCGGCGGCGCGCGCCTTCTGTGCCAGGCGCGCGATCAGCTCCTCGACCTTCTTGCCCACCACCATCATCAGGTCGGCCAGCTCGTCGATGACCACCACGATGAGCGGCAGCTCCTGGAGCGGCTCCGGCGACTCGGGCGTGAGGGTGAAGGGATTGGTCAGCGGCGCGCCCGCCTTCACGGCGTCGCGCAGCTTCTGGTTGAAGCCCGAAAGGTTGCGCACGCCCTGGCTGGACATGAGCTTGTAGCGCCGCTCCATCTCCGCCACGCACCAGTTGAGCGCGTGGGCGGCGTGCTTCATGTCCGTGACCACCGGCGCGAGCAGGTGCGGGATCCCCTCGTACACCGACAGCTCGAGCATCTTCGGATCCACCAGGATCAGCCGCACCTCGTTTGCCGTGGCCTTGTAGAGCAGCGACAGGATCATGGCGTTGATGGCCACCGACTTGCCCGAACCGGTGGTGCCCGCCACCAGCACGTGGGGCATGCGCGCCAGGTCGGCGCACACCGGCTTGCCGGCGATGTCCTTGCCCATGGCGATGGTGATGGGCGAGGCCATGTCCGCGTACACCTGCGAGGACAGGATCTCGGAGAGCCGCACCACCTGGCGCTTGGGGTTCGGGATCTCCAGGCCCATGCAGGACTTGCCGGGGATGGTCTCCACCACGCGGATGCTCACCACCGACAGCGCGCGGGCGAGGTCCTTCACCAGGTTCACCACCTGGCTGCCCTTCACGCCCGTGGCGGGCTCGATCTCGTAGCGGGTGATCACGGGGCCCGGATAGGCGGCCAGCACCTTGACCTCGATCCCGAAGTCCATCAGCTTCTTCTCGATCAGGCGCGAGGTGAACTCGAGCGTGTCGGCGGACTGCACCTCCACGCTGCCCTCGGCCTCGTCGAGCAGTTCCAGCGGCGGGAGCGGCGAGTCGGGCAGGTCCTCGAACAGCGGCCGCTGCTTCTCCTTGGCCACGCGGCGGCTCTTGGGGATCTCCATCACCGGCGGCTCGATGCGGATGGGCTCCCGGACCTCGGGATCGAAGCGCTCGCGCGCCACCTCCACCTTCTCGTCGCGCGCCTCGAGAGCCTCCTCGCCGATGCGACGGTCGCGGCGCTCGTCCATGCGCCGGACCACGGCGGACCACGCGGTCTCGAGGCCTGCGCCGATGGATTCCGCGATCCGCAGCCACGACAGCCCGGTGAACAGCGACACGCCGATGGCGCCCATCACCAGCAGCGCCAGCGTGCCGCCGGTGAAGCCCAGCGCCCCGAACAGCGGATCGGAGAACACCTCGCCCAGCATGCCGCCGGGCAGGTAGGGCAGCTGCACGGCACCGCGCAACGAATGCAGCCGCTGGGACTCGAGTCCGCTGGAGGCGAACAGCACCAGCAGGAAACCCGCGAGCGCGATCACCGCGGGCCGGCGATCGACGGCGGCGGGCGCCTCGAGCCGCCGGTACAGCCAGTAGACGGCCGACAGGCACAGCACCACCACCCACCAGGCCGACAGCCCGAACAGGTAGAGCAGCAGGTCGGCCAGCCACGCGCCGAAGGATCCGCCGGCATTGGCGATCTCCTTGTCGCTGGCGGCATGTGACCAGCCCGGGTCGGAACTCCGGTAGGTGAACAGCACCAGGGCGAGAAAGGCGCCGAGCCCCGCCACTGCCAGCCAGCGGGCTTCGCGGATCAGGCCCGCCAGACGTGGCGGCAGGGGCGCGGGGCCCTGCGCCTCAGCGCGAGCGCGGGAGGCCATCTACATGATTCTTCGTGGAAAGCATGCGGGATTATAGTCGTGCGCCCCTCGCATCCGCCATGCAGATCGTCGCGATTCGACAGCGCCTCGGGCCACCTGCGAGAATTTGCGTTTAGCCCACCCGCCCTCACCTGCATCCAACATGAGCACTGCCACCCGCCACGCGCGCCTGCTGATCCTGGGCTCCGGCCCGGCCGGCTACACCGCCGCCGTCTACGCCGCCCGCGCCAATCTCAAGCCCCTGCTGATCACCGGCCTGGCCGCCGGCGGCCAGCTCATGACCACCACCGACGTGGACAACTGGCCCGCCGACGCCCAGGGCGTGCAGGGCCCGGACCTGATGGAGCGCTTTCGCCAGCACGCCGAGCGCTTCGATACCGAGATCGTCTACGACCACATCCACACCGCGAAGCTCGGCGAGCGTCCGTTCCTCCTCGAGGGCGACGGCGGCACGTACACCTGCGACGCCCTGATCATCGCCACGGGCGCCTCGGCGAAGTACCTCGGCCTGCCCTCGGAGCAGCAGTACCTGGGCAAGGGCGTGTCGGCCTGCGCCACCTGCGACGGCTTCTTCTTCCGCAACCAGGACGTGGCCGTGATCGGCGGTGGCAACACCGCGGTGGAGGAGGCGCTCTACCTCGCCAACATCGCCCGCAGCGTGACGGTGATCCACCGCCGCGAGCGCTTCCGCTGCGAGGCCATCATGCGCGACAAGCTGTTCGCCCGCCGCGACGAGGGCAAGGTGAGGATCGAGTGGAATCACACCCTCGACGAGGTGCTCGGCGACGGCAAGGGCGTGAACGGCATCCGCGTGAAGAGCACCATCGACGGGGCCACGAAGGACCTGCCCCTCTCGGGCGTGTTCGTGGCCATCGGCCACACGCCCAACACCCAGCTCTTCGAGGGCCAGCTCGAGATGCGCGGCGGCTACATCGTCACGAAGAGCGGCCTCGAGGGCAACGCCACGGCCACCAGCATCCCCGGCGTGTTCGCCGCCGGCGACGTGCAGGACCACGTGTACCGGCAGGCGGTCACCAGCGCCGGCACGGGCTGCATGGCGGCGCTGGACGCGGAGCGCTGGCTCGACACCCTCGGCTGAGGCCCGCGGGTCAGTTCTCGCAGCCCACCAGGCTGCACAGGCGCTTCGAGGCGATCCGCTCGCCCCAGCGCTTCGCCTCGCCGATGGAGGCGCGCGCCATCTGCCGCACCTGCGGACAGGCGCTCTCGGGCACGCCGTCGAAGGCCTCGCGGCCGGCGGCCTGGCGCGCGGCGATGGACTCGGCGCTCAGGCCGATCCAGCCGTCGGCTTCCTCGAAGGCATCGGCCCAGGCGGCCGCGTGTTCGGTGACGAGCTTTCCGTCGGAATCGCACACCGCGAGGGCCTGGTCCATCTGGGCAGTGCGGAAGGCGAGCTGGAGGATCTCGTTGCGCGTGGAGCGCTCCCGCACCTCGCCGCAGCCGGACAGCGGCAGGCAGGTGACGACCAGCAGGAGCGGCAGCAGGCGCTTCATGGGCGGGAGTCTGGCATCGGGTTCACGCCGGCGATGATCGGCACGCCGCGGCCGAACTGAAGGCCCGCGACGCCAGCGCCCTAGCGGGCAATGGGAATGCGCTCGATGCCGATGGGCAGGTCGTCGGCGCGGGCTATCTCCGCGCCGGCGAACACCGGGGCGCCGGCCAGCCAGTCGAGCAGCATGGCCGTGGCGTCCTCGCCCCAGAACAGCTCGCCCTCGGCCGTGACGAAGCTCGGCACCCCGAACACGCCGGCGGCCGTGGCGCGGGCGCCGTTGTCCACCAGCGCGGCCTTCACGGCCGGATCGGCCACGGCGGCCTCCGGGTCGGCCACGCCCAGCGCCCGGCCCAGTGCGAGGAAAGCCGCACGATCCTCGGCCGTGCCGCCCTCGCACCACACGAACCGGCACACCGCGCGCGCCTGCTCGATGGACGGCCCGGCCGCCACCGCCAGCCGCAGCAGCCGCAGCGGGTTGAAGGGATGCGCCGGCGGCGCCTTGAAGGGCAGCCCGCGACGCGCCGCCGACCACACGGCGTAGCGGTAGGTGAAGCGGCGCTTCGGCGCTATCTCGGCGGGCCCCTTCTGCCCCCAGCGCTCCAGCAGCCCGGCGAACAGCACCGGACGGCAGCGCACCTCGGCCACGGCCGCCACCTCGCCGAGGCGTTCCGACTGCAGCCATGCGTAGGGCGAGATGGGATCGAAGTACCAG
>CAZXJW010000295.1:0-4462 GCA_964641005.1 uncultured Rhodocyclaceae bacterium | reverse complement strand
GGGTTGTACTGG
Source organism: uncultured Rhodocyclaceae bacterium (assembly GCA_964641005.1). Taxonomy (GTDB): domain Bacteria; phylum Pseudomonadota; class Gammaproteobacteria; order Burkholderiales. Next base: position 4,450 of record CAZXJW010000295.1, on the reverse strand, counting down.
CCCACGTAGCTGAAGACGTCGGCCTCGGGGTCGGGATCGGCCGCGAAGCTCTGGGCGTTGCCCACGTTCACGCCCATGGACACCGGCGTGATGCCGTCGAACAGCGTGGTGCTGACGATGGCGGAGCCGGTGGAGGGGCTGATGGACACGCCGTTGTTGTTGCGGTCGGTGAGCGTGCCCGTGAGCGAGGACTTCACGCGGGTGTCGGGCGCGATCGCCGGGGTGAGCACCGGGTCGATTAGCAGCGGCGTGGTGAAGCTGAAGGTGCGCGTGGCGTTCGAGGTGTTGAGCACCGAGAACGGGAAGTTGATCACCGGGTCGGGATCGAGGCGCAGTCCGTCCTCGAAGGTGAGTTCGGCGATGACGTTGTTCAGGCGCGGGCCGTTGATCGTCAGCGCATAGCTGCCGATCTCCACGCGCACGTCGCTGGTGAGGGTGACGATGGGCACGTTGCTGAAGGTCTGGCCGCCGATGGTCTTGGTGGCCAGTTCGATGCTGGCGTTGGCAGCCAGCGCCGTGGCGATGGCGGGCAGGTTTCCGATGGTGGCGGGCAGCGGCGTGCCACCGTTGATGCGGATGCCATAGCTGCTGATGGCGCGTCCATCCAGGCTGAAGGCGAAGCGGCCAGGGTCGACGAGCTTCTGCAGGTCGGCGACGGAGATGGCTGCGCCTGCAGGCGCCGCGGCACCGAGGCCGGCCACCAGAGCGGCGACGGCCAGGTTGTACTTCGGGGTCATGGAACGACTCCTCGGGCAGGTTGGATGAGGTGCACCGAGTGTGGGGTGCGCCCGTGAACCGGCCGAGCGGTTCGCAGCGGCGAAGCGTGGGTCCGAAGGTCCAGTGTCGAGTCGCGCGGGGGCGCGAGACGTGATCCGGGATGGCGCTGCGTCGAGGCCGTCAGCCGCGCCCTGGGTGATCCGTCCGGATCAGGCGAGCGGCGCAAACCGCCGGCGCAAGGCTGCGAGCGCCACCAGTCCGAGCGAGCACAGCAGGATCGAGGACGGCTCGGGCACGGGCGTGAGCACGAAGTTGAAGCGGTAGCCGAAGCTGCCCGGCGCCAGCTCCTGTACCCAGACGGTGTAGTCGCCGGCGGGCAGCGGCGCGACGAAGCCCGTGGCACCGTTGCCGCCCGGGGACATGTCGTCGAGGATGTCGGTGTTCCGGTCGCCGGTGCCGTAGATGCGGTAGCCCAGCAGGCCGGTCGCGTCGGCGGCATCTGGGGCCACGGGCATCACGGCACCGGAGGCCAGGCCGATGAAGGAGCCGCCGCCGCCCACCATGGTCTGGTTGCCCACGCGCAGTTCCGACAGGCGGAAGCCCGCTGGCACCACCACGTTGAGGTAGTCGCGGTCCACCACTCCGTTGGCGCGCCCCGTGGTGCCCGAGACCACGTTCGAGCCCGGTACGTTTCCGCTGGTGGAGTAGTCGAGCACCAGGCGGGTGGGAGAGAACCGGTCTCCCGAGAGATCGCCGGACGAGGACTCGGCGTAACCGGTTGCGCCTGCCCCCCCGGCGGCCACGAGACACAGGAGCGCCGCGAGGAGTCCGGGGATGCGGGACCGGGACGAGATGCCTTGGCTCATGGAGCCCTCCAGGGTCTGGCCATCGAAATCAGCCGCGGGCCGCACGGTGGCGCGAAAGTGCCGCGGCGAGGCCCGCGCCCAGCAGGCCCAGGGCCCAGACGGGCAGCGGAATGTCGTTCTCCTGCGGACCCTGGCCCGCCAGCGTGTACTGCACGGTGAGCGTCGGCCGCGTCTGCGTCGTGCCGCCTTCGCGGCTCACGACCTGCCGCGCCGTGTACTCGGTGCCCTCGCTGCCGATCAGGATCCAGCCATGGTTGGTGGCGGCATCGTTGACCCAGCCCTGGACGTCTGCCACGAGGCTCGGCGTGCTGCCGAGCACGTAGCGTCCGCTCACGCCCACGGTCGCGTCGACGCTGGGGGCGGCCACGAAGTCACCGCCCGCCGTGCTCCACTCGACCCGCGGCACGCCCGCGGCGGGATTGCCGAAGAAGCGGTAGCGCCAGGTGGCGTCCTGGGGCGTGGCGTCCGTGCCCGTGCCGCCGATGGTGGCAGAGGTCCCCTCGCCCCAGGAGGCGGTGAGCCTGTGCAGCCGCCCCGGATCATTCTCGCTGCTGAAGCGCGCCGCCTTGCTGATGGTGACCGCCACGGTCACTGCGGTGACCGTGGAACCGGCGGGAATGGCCGAGACATCGAAGCGCATGAGCGCCCGCCGAGGCGAGCCGCTCGCGATGGAACCGATGTAGAGGAATGGCCCGGCGCCGTTGGAGAAGTTGCCATCGTCCGCGAACAGGGCGTTGTCGCGCATCGCCGGCACGGTGAGCGTGGCGGCGTGGGCGGTCGCGCCGGCAGCAAGGGCGAGCACGGCGACGATCGGCAGTCGAATACGCATGGCAGGCATCGCGTCGGCGCCGGCTGACGCGGGCGGGAACCCGCGTCAGCCGGATGCCGGTCGCGGACGCGCCCGCGGGTCAGGCGCGCGTGCGCGCCCGGCGGCGCGCCGCGGCGCCGGCCAGCAGCAGGCCGGTGGCGAACAGCGCGTAGGTGGAGGGTTCCGGCACCGGTGTGGTGAAGGTGAGGTCGTCCACCACGGCGTAGGGCCCGCTGATCACGAACTTCGCGATGTCGGCGCTCTGGCGCGAGAAGCCGAAGAACGCGCCCTGGTCGAGCGCTTCCACGCCATTCTCGTCAGCAGGAGTGAAGACGGGCAGGTCCTGCCCCTCCAGCAGCGAGCCGTCCGCGCCGTAGGCGGCGATGTAGAGCGGCAGCGGGAAGGCGGCACTCGCGTCGCCGTACAGGAAGTCGGGATCGAAGTTCAGGAAGCCGCCGATCCTCTGCACGGTCAGGCCGCCGAAGTCGAAGACCATGGAGGCCACGCTGCCGTCCGTGGCAACGCCACCGTCCACCGCGCCGAAGGTGCGCGCGGTGGTCCAGAAGCCGTTGCTGCCCAGCGGCCAGAGGCCGAACGGCGTCCCGATGTAGCGGTCGCCGCCGGTGGTGGTGAAGTTCACGACGATGGCGGTGTCGGCGCCGCCAGCATCGTTCACCACCATGCCGTCCACGCCCCGCTCGAAGCTCAGGACGTTGGCGCCGGGCCCGACGTCGGCCGCATCGCTGATGAGGTCCGCGCTGGCCGCAGACGACCCGGCCGCCAGCACGACGGCGAGGGCCAGGGATTTCCAGTTGCTGTTCATGTCATTCCTCGATGTTCGATGAACCCCGGGGCACGAAGCCCCGGGGCGCACTGCCACAGGTCAGAGACCGCCGATCACGCCGCCGTCTTCGCGCGTGATGACGAGCACCGCGGAGCGCGGACGGGACTGCTGCAGCCGGTTCTGGTCCACGGGGTGGACGCCCGCGAGCGGCTGGCCCGCGCTGTTCACCGTGAACTGGCTGCGCGGCCAGTTGCTGAAGCGCGGCGGGTCGTTCACCGGGGAATCCTCGCCGGGGTGCTGGATGCCGACCCACATGGTCTTGCCGTCCGGCGTGGTGATCACGCCCGTGACCTCGCAGTTGGGCGGGCTGGTGAGGAAGCGCCGCACCTCCTTGGTGTTGGGATCGGCGCAGGCCATCACGTTGGCGCCCACGTTCACGAAGTCGCCGCCGGCGTCGCCCTGCTGGTCCGTCTGGATCCACATGCGGCCGAAGTAGTCGAACCAGAGACCGTCGGGGGCGCCCAGGTCGGCGGAGCCGTTGGGGGTGTCCACGATGTCGCCCTGGTAGGCGGGGCCGGTACCGGCGACGCCACCCACGAGGTTGGCGGTCTGGTAGTTCGCACCGAGCGTCTTGGTGGTGGCCGTGTCGCCGCAGAGCATGAAGATGTCCCACTCGAACCCGAGCGCCGTGACGTGGTTGCCATCCTCGCGCCAGCGGATGATGTGTCCGTAGTCGTTGTCGGGACGCGGATTGGCCACGTCCACCGGCGGACGGGCGCTGCCGGCCACGGTCGTGCCGTTGGGGTTGTTGGAGGAGGTCGCGTTGGTTTGACCGCCACCGCCGCGCCGGTTGTTGTTGGTGAGCGTGCAATACACCTCGAGCGGACGCTGCGCGTTGTAGGTCGAGTAGCCCTGGGTGCCGAACTGCGGGTCGAAGTAGGTCCGCAGCGCGGTCCACTCGGGGCGGTCCATCATGGTGGCGCCCACGGCGTCGGCGGCCTGGCGGGTGCGGATGCAGATCTTCGCCTGCACCTCGGCATCCGTGGCGCCCGCGAAGTCGGCGAGATCGCGCAGCTTGAACTTGCCGCCAGCCGGGTTATCGATCACCGTTTCCGTGCCCGGCACGAGGGGGATCCAGATGCCGCGGAAGGTGTTCGCGCCCTGTCCGGGCGTGTTCGTGAAGCGCGCCACGTACAGCACGCCCTCGTCCATGAGGTTGAGGTTGGCGGCGCGGTTGGCCGGGTTGAAGGGCCGCGCACAGACGAACTTGTAGAT
>CAZXJW010000294.1:0-4466 GCA_964641005.1 uncultured Rhodocyclaceae bacterium | reverse complement strand
CCTGGGTGCGAAACCCCCGCCGTGTCGGGGCCATCGCCCCGGCGTCGAAGGCGCTGGCACAGGCCATCGCGGGCGAGGTGGCCCGCGTGGGCCCCGAACTGCTGCTGGAGGTGGGCGCCGGCACCGGCGCCATCACCCAGGCGCTCGCAGCCCTGGGGCCGCCGCCCGAGCGCTTCTTCGTCATCGAGCGCGACCCGGGGCTGGTGCGCCACCTGCGCGAGCGATTTCCCAGTGCCGAGGTGCAACACGCCTGCGCCACCCGGCTGGATCTGTTGCCGCTGCCGCCCGCCACATCGCTGATGCTGGTGTCCTCGCTGCCGCTGATGTCGATGCCGCGCGACGAGGGCCGCCGCTGTGTGCACGCCATGCTCGCGCTGCTGGAGCGCACGCCCAACGCGCGGTTGCTGCAATACACCTATGCCGCACGCCATGTGCGGCCCTTCGATCAATTGCCGCCAGGCTGGCGCTGGCGGCGTGTCAAGACCGTGTGGGCCAACCTGCCGCCGGCGACCGTGTGGTCGCTGGAGCCGACCGCCCACTTCACCCAGGGCATTCACTGACCATGAGCGTTTCTTCCCGTCCCTTCCGCGTGCTCGGCGTGCAGCAGATCGCCATCGGCGGCCCCGACAAGCAGCGCCTGCAGGCGCTGTGGGTCGACATGCTCGGCCTCGAGGTGACCGGCACCTTCCGCAGCGAGCGCGAGAACGTGGACGAGGACATCTGCGCCATCGGCAGTGGCGCGTTCAAGGTCGAGGTCGACCTCATGCAGCCGCTGGACCCGGAAAAAAAGCCCGCGGTGCACACCACGCCGCTCAACCACGTCGGGCTGTGGATCGACGACCTGCCCGCGGCTGTCGAATGGCTCACCGCAAAAGGCGTGCGCTTTGCACCCGGTGGCATCCGCAAGGGCGCGGCGGGATACGACATCACCTTCCTGCACCCCAAGGCCAGCGAGGAGTTTCCGATCGCGGGCGAGGGCGTTCTGGTGGAGCTGGTGCAGGCGCCACCCGAGGTGGTGCGCGCGTTCAGCGCCCTCGAATCCCAGGCGGCCTGAAGCGCCGGGCGGCGCGAGCATCACTCGTCGCGCCGGATCGATGACGGCGCGACATCATCGAACCGCTCGACGGCACCCGGCTCGTCGCAAAGCGCATGCAGCGCGTCGGCGGCCGCGGGGGGGAGCGGATTGCCCACAACCCGGGCATTGCTCACCCAACGCACGGTGTCCGGGTAGGGCTGTTTCGCCGACGGGGTGCCGCTGCCAGTGGCCTGGTTCCTGTCGGCGTGTTGTCTCGCAGATACCTCGAGCAGGCCGTCGAGATCGATCAGCCGGAACGGGAGCTGGTCGATCTGCAGGTGCGCGGGCAGAAGGCGCTGCGCGTCCCTGAGTTCCGACACGCTCAGGTCCTCCGCGCGCAGGCCCAGGTCGGCGGCGTGCTGGCGGACCGCGTCCATGATCTCGTTTTGCTGACGGTTGTTGCCGTCCAGCACGACGGCGATGTGTCGCCCGCCGTGCATGAAGGTCTGCAGCACGAGCAGCGCATGGTGTTCGGTGTAGTCCTCGCCACCCTGGTCCGGCGCCAGCGCACCATGTGGGGTGATGGTTACCGGGCCATGGGTCGCGATCAGGTCGGCGATGAAGGCCGCGTCCGGGTGGCGCTTCACCTCGACCCTGGGCGCAAGGCGGTCGTCTTCGGTGCAGGGGAACGGTGTTGGTGCGGCATAGGGCCGGATGCGCCAACGCTCGTCACCCTCCTCCAGGGGGGCGGCGCCGCCGGCGGCTTCGTCCGGGGAGGGCGTCAGCTGGAGGTGACCTTGTGTGCAAAGGCTGCGGATCAGCAGGTCCTGCAACCGGTCGGTGTGGTCCACGCACTGGGCCGGCGGTTGCAGCAGGTAGCGATCGGCCGCGGCCTTTACCCACGGCAGTTGTCGCAAGACGGACATGGTCTTGGTCGACACCAGTGTGCGCACGTGGGTGCGGGGGGCTGGCGTGGTGTCGGCCGCGCGGGCGTTGATGCGGTGGCTGGGGCGCGGGGAAGTGATTCGGTACATGGGGCGGTGCCTGGTGGGTTGCTTGACGCGCCAGCCGGCATCCCGGCCATGGTGCGCGTGCCAGGTGTGTGGCGAGCGCCGCGCAAAGGTTGCACCGATCCTGCGGGCCACCGGGGCGGCCCGCTGCGTCACTCCGCGATCATGTAGGTCTTGGTCAGGGCCTCCAGCACCTCGAACTCACCGGCGAACCCCGGCGGGATGTAGATCGCCTCACCCGGCCCGGCCTCTTCGAAGCCGCCGCGGGCATCGTGCACGCGGCAGCGGCCTCGCAGCACGGTGAAGAGCTCGCGCTCGCTCGGGCCCATGGCGATGCGCCAGCGGCCGCTTTCGCAGCGCCACACGCCGCAGTAAACACGGCCGGCAGCGAGCGCCTCGTCCACCCGGTTCCAGGTCTCACGCAGCGGATTCCCCTGCACCAGGCGCTCCGGGCGTGGGTGGTCGGTCTCGGGTAGGCCAGTGGGGTCGGCGTCGAGTTTGATGAGTCGTTGGGGTTCCATGGCCGCATTGTCGGGGCCTGCCACGTGAACTGGGCGTGTTTGGCGGCCTTGTTCCGGTGATCGGCCGTGCCGGCGGCTCCTAAGCTTGCCGGACCGTCCAGAACCCGGCTTGCGAACGCCCATGACGACCTCGAACATCCTGATCCGTCCTGCCGAACGCCTGCTTCGCCGCCTGCGGCTGGGCGGCAAATTGACCGTGCTGGCGCTGGCCGCGTTGTGGCCGCTGCTGACCCTGGTGGCCCTGGCGGCCCTGGCGCCCGCGTGGCCGCTGTGGCCGGTGGCCCTGGCGGGCGGAGCCTTGCTCGTGTACCTGATGGCGGCATTCCATGCCGCTTTCGTCGGCGAGTTCCAGCGCGTGTTCGACGTCATGTCGCAAACCGCCAGCGGCAACCTGCGCGCCCAGATCCGCACCGAGGGCAGCGACGAGATGGCCGAACTCGCCCGGTTGCTGGATCGCATGATCGGCAGTGTCTCGGCCATGGTGGCCGAGGTGCGCAGCAACTCGGCCCTGGTGGCGCACGCGGGCCAGAGCCTGGCCAGCGGCAACCGCGAACTGGCCGACCGCACCGAACAGCAGGCCGCCAACCTGGAGCAGACCGCGGCCAGCGTGCAGCAACTCACCGGCACGGTGGCGCAGAACGCGCAGACCGCGAGCGAGTCGGACCGGCGCGCGGCGCAGGTGCGCGACGTCGCCGAGCACGGCGCTGGCTCCATGGGCCAGGCGGTCGAGACGGTCGAAGGCATCCAGAAGCGCGCGGCGCAGATGAACGAGATCATCGGCGTGATCGACAGCCTGGCCTTCCAGACCAACATCCTCGCCCTCAATGCCGCGGTGGAAGCCGCGCGCGCGGGCGAGCAGGGCCGAGGCTTTGCCGTGGTGGCCAGCGAGGTGCGCAATCTCGCGCAGCGCTCGGCCGATTCGGCGCGCCAGATCCGCGCGCTGATCGAGGCCTCACGCGAGCAGGTGGAAACCGGCGCCGCGCAGATCCGCGCGGCCGGCCAGAGCATCGCCCAGATCGTCGACGGCGTGCGCGGCGTGGCCAGCAACATGTCGCTGATCTCGGCCTCCAGCGCCGAGCAGAGCACCGGGCTGAGCGAGATCAGCACCGCGGTGAGCCAGCTCGACCAGATCACCCAGCGCAACGCCCAGATGGTGGAGCGCGCGGTGCAGCAGGCCAACCTGCTCGAGCAGCGCGCCGCGCACCTGGCCCGTGCGGTGTCCAGCTTCATGCTGCAGCAGGGAACGGCCGAGGAGGCCATGGCCTTGGTGGACAAGGCACTGGCGCACCGCCGCCAGGTGTCGCGTGACGCCTATGTGCGCGACCTCACCGACCCCGCACGCGGCTTCCACGACCGCGACATGTACGTCTTCGCGCTCGATGCCGCGGGCGTGTACCGCGCCTTCGGTGGCAAGCCCGAGAAAGTGGGCAGCCGGGTGCAGGACATCGCCGGTGTCGATGGCAACGCCCTGCTGGCCGCCATCGTCGCGCAGGCGGAAGCCGGCCCGGGCTGGGTCGAGTACGACATCGTCAACTCCGCTTCCGGTGCGGTGCAGGCCAAGATGTCCTACGTGGTGAAGGTCGACGACCTGTATGTGGGCTGCGGCGTGTACAAGACGGCCGCCGCACGCGGCTGATCAGCCGCGCCGTTGAGCGCGGGCGCGCGCCAGCGCGGCTTCGATCACGGCGCGCTTCTTGTCGAGCGCTGCCGGTTCGGTGAGCTTGGACGCGGCGGCGAGATCGGCCAGCTTGGCTTCGGCCTTCGCTTCCAGCCGCGCCTCGTGTTCGGTCTTCTCGCGTGCCAGGCGAAGCTGGCGGGCCTCGTAGCGGGCCTTGCCCAGGGCGGCCTGTTGCGCCGACCAACCGGCCCAGCCGGTGCGATCGCCGCTCACGTTGTCCAGCGAGATGCAGTCCACCGGGC
>CAZXJW010000293.1:0-4478 GCA_964641005.1 uncultured Rhodocyclaceae bacterium | reverse complement strand
CGCGTATGCGCCAGAGATCCACGTCCTGCTGGGTGTTGGTCAGGTTGTTGCCCGTGAAGGCGTTGTAGACCAGCGGCGGCACGTTCTCCTTCTGGAAGTACTCGCCCTGGTAGCGCAGCCGCATGTCGCCTTCCCAGACGATCCGGTCCAGCCACTCGGGCAGCGTGCCCGGCTCGGCCCAGCGCTCGGCCTTGGCCTGGGCGAGCACCTCCTGCTTGAGCTGTTCCTTGATCTCCGCCTTCACCGTCTCCGGCACGTAGGGCACGCGCACCGTCTGGCCGCGACGCCGCCGCGGCGCGCCCTCGCCGGACGCCTCTTCGGGCCTCGCCTCGGCCGTGGCGTCGGCGGGCGCGGCGGCGGCAGGCACCGCGGCGCGCGGCTTCACCTCGATGTCGGCCAGCAGGTCGCGCTCGAAGGGCGAGAGCATGGCCGCGGCACGCTCCTTGGACAGCACCCCGTCCTGCACCAGCGCGCGGATCAGCTCCAGCGTGGTGCCGCGCATCTGCTCCAGCGCGGCGCGGTCGCGGGCGATCTGCTCCTGCTGGCGGGCGAGCGCGGCCGCATCGGGCGCCGACGATGCCGCCGTCCCGGGCGCCGCGCCTCGCGCCTCCGGAGCGGCCGCTGCACCGGGAGCGGGCTTCGCCGCCGGCCTGGGCGCAGCCTTCTTCTTGGCCGGAGCGGCGGCGGTCGGGGGCGCGTTCTGCGCCACCGCGGCAAGGGGCAGCAGGAAAGTCGCTGCCAGAAGCAGGATGCCAGGTCTCATCGTTTCGTCTTGTGGTTGTCCGCCGCCGCGCCCGTGGTGCGGGCGCCGCGGCCGCTATCCCGCGCCGCGGGACGTGAGCCGCAGCTTGAGCGGCTGCGGCATCTCGGGCGGCGGCGGCTGGCGCATCGGCGCCACCTCCGCCAGCGTGGTGCGGATCTGCTGGTCGATCTCGCCATCCCCCGAACTGCCCGCGAGTTCGGTTCGCTCCACGCGTCCGTCCTTCGCGAACCACACCTTGAGCACCACCCGGTAGTCGGCGCTGCGCAGCTTCCTGTTCTTCGACAGTTCATCCTGCAGGTGGGCGGTCACCATGTTCGTGAAGAAGGCGAACTGGGCGCGGTTCACGCCGCCGCCGCCGCCCTGGCCGATGGTGGTGATGTCCTGGCCGCCCTTCTTTCCCACCAGGCCGAAGCCATCGCCGGCGCCGCTGCCATCGGCGTCCACGCCCAGGTCCGGCCCCGGCGGCGGCTGGTCGCTGGCGGCCTCCTGGGGCTTCGGCTCGGGATCGGGAAGCTTCACCTCCTCCTTCTTCATCTCCGGCTCGGGCGGCTTCTCCTCGGGCTTGGGAGGCGGGGGCGGGGGCGGCGGACGCAGCACGGCGATGGTCTGGACGCTGGCCTTCTTGGGCTTGCCGCCACCGAGCAGGCTCTTGAGGGCATAGGCCACCACCGAGGCGCTCAGCACCAGGCCGAACGCCAGCAGGGCGTACTGGAGAAAGCGCTTGCGTCCCTGGCTAGCCATGGCGTCTCACTTCACGAGGCGGGCCGTGACCAGGCCCAGCTGCGTGATGTCCAGCCGCCCGCACAGGTCGAGCACCTCGATGACGCGCTCGTACTGCACCTGGGCATCGCCCTTGATCACCACGGGGAAGTCGGGCGTGACCGCCTTGAACTGCGAGAGGCGCTGCTCGAGCTCGGGCAGCGTCACGGGATAGGTGTCGAGGAAGATCTGGCCGTCCTCGCGGATGGTGATGGCCTTGGTGGTGGGCTTGGCGAGCGAGGGCGTGTTGCTGGCCTTGGGCAGGTTCACCTTTATGCCCTGCACCGAGGCCGTGGTCATGATGATGAAGATGACCAGCAGCACGTACGCCAGGTCCAGCATGGGCGTGACGTTGATCTCGTCGTACGGCTCGTTGCCGTCCTGGACCTTGGCGGACATGGCTCAGGCCGTCACGAGTAGGACTCGGCGATCTTGGCGATCAGCTCGTCGGCGAACACCTGCTGGTCCGCCGAGATGTTCTTCACGCGGCTGGCCAGGTAGTTGTAGCCGAACAGCGCCGGGATCGCGACACCAAGGCCCGCCACGGTGGCCACCAGCGCCGCGGCGATGCCGGGCGCGATGGAGTTCACGTTCACGTCACCCACCGCGGCGATGGCCGCGAAGGTGATCATCACGCCCACCACCGTGCCCAGCAGCCCGAGGAAGGGGCCGCCGGAGATGGCGATGGTGAGAAGCACCATCTGGCTGTTCAGGCGCGCGTTCTCGCGCACGATGCCGGCGTCCAGGCTGGCGCGGATGGCGTCGATGGCCTGCGGGTTGAGTGTTGTCCTGCCCTGCCCCACGCGCTGCTGGAGCTGCTGCGAGCCGATGCGGAACAGCCGGTAGAGCGACGAGGCCGCAAGCCCGCCCTTCACGCTGCCCGCCGGGTCGGCGCGCGCCACCTCGAGCCCGCTCATGCGCTCGAACTGCTCCTGGAACTTCTTGTTGGCACCGTCGGTGCGCGCCAGGAACACGCCCTTGGCGAACATCACCCAGAAGCTCACCACCATCATCACCATCAGGATGGCGATGACGATCCAGCCGTCGAGCGTCACGGCGCTGAGCAGGATCGTGAAGTAGGAGGCCCCCTCGCCGCCCTCGGCCTCGGCCTCGCCCACGCGCACCAGGGCGCCGGACTCGGACTGGGATGCCACCTGGGCCTGCAGCCAGGCGCCGGCGCGCGCGACGTTCGAGAGCTGCAGCTCGTCCATCTCGCCCTTGAAGCCGGCGCCCACCACCACCTCGCCGCCGAGTTCGCCGGCCTTCGCACTGGCGCTGCCTGCCTCCTTGCCGTCCAGGTACAGCACCAGCCGGTCGGACAGGGTGACGGCCACGTGCCGCCAGGCGCCCGCGGGAACGTCGACCTTCGCCGTCTCGAGGCCAAAGGCGCGGGCGAACACCTTGCCCTGGTCGTAGAGCACCTGCAGCGCGGCGCCACCTTCGGACTGGGAGAACAGCGTCGCGGACTGGGCCGCGTCGGCCGGCTTGATCCACGCGCTGTAGGTGAATCCGGTGCTGCCGATCTTCAGCGCCGGCGCCCCGGTCCAGGAAAGACGGGCGGTACCGTTGAAGATGCCCGCACCGTCGGCGACGCCGGTGGTGCCATGCGCCACGCCGCTGACCGTGGGCGCGTGCGCATACTGCGTGACATCCGAAAAAGCGGCGTTGGCCTCGTTGAAGTGCACCACCAGCGTCTGGGCCGGGTCGTAGCTGCCCTTCGGGTCGGAAGCCGGCGGCGCCTTGTCGTTGCCGTAGTAGACCCAGACCGTGTTGTCCTTCGACGAGGCCTCGAGTTTCGGCACCTGGACCCAGACCAGCGCCAGTTCGTTGACGCCGTCGTACTGCTCGACGTGGAACTTCAGGGGCGTCTTGTCGTCCGCCGCCACGAAGCGCAGGTCCTTGCCGTCCATGTCGGCTTCGCCGAAGGGGAAATTCCCGGTGTGGAGTCGCACCAGCACCGGAACGCCGGTGGCGGCCTGCTGGATGCCGGCGGCGGCGGTGTCGAGGGTGATCTGCTTCCGGGCGGTCCAGTCGGCGTTCCACCAGGCGTGGGCGAACGACGGCAACAGCAGCGCCAGCGCGGGAAGGACGCGCAAGTACGGTCTCATCTTGTTCTCGGGACGGATGTTCGGGCCGGGAACCGAATTCTCGCGACGCCGTGTTTCAGGACGGTTAAGGAGCCATGACGACCGGGACGCCGAACGGACCATGGCGCCTCACGCCCTTCACCGTCGGCGCTCGTCCTCGTCGCCCATGCCGATCACGTCCACGGTCAGGAACGAAAGCTGGGGCTGGCGGAGCTGCTTCGAGGCCGCATCCGAGGCACCGGAAGCGACGGTCTGCGCAGCCTTCGACGCTTCTGCCGCCGGATTGCCGGCGGGCGTGGGCGGAACGACGGCCGAGCCGCTCACGGAGGGGACGCCGACCGACACGCCACCGACGCGGATGTTGTCCGCGCCGACCACGCGTTCGGCGCCGATCAGGAGATTGCCCGCCACCCGGATGCCGGCGTCACCGGCATTGACGGTACCCTGCGGCGCGAACAGCTCCACGTCGTCGGGCGCGATACCCTCGCGCGCCAGCAGCACGCCGATGCCGGAGCCGGACACGGAGTTGGAACTGTCCAGGATGATGCGGTCTCCCCGGATGATGATCTGCGGCGGCGGGGTCGCGCTCGCGGTCTTGGCCCCGCGGCCCGCATCGATGTCACCGAACGACGACCATATCGCGATGTCTCCACCCTGCAGCGTGAAGACGCGCGAGCTGTTCACGTCGAAGTTGCGCCCGACCACCGAACGCACCTCTCCACCGCGGGCCGTGATGATCCCGAGTTCGGCCGCGCTCTTGCTGCTCACGCCCGCATCCGTGACCCCCACGTTGACGAACCCCGACGGTGCGAGGATGTCGATTCCGCCGCCCTGCTCGCTCTTGAGCTGGCTGCGGAACAGGCTGAGCG
>CAZXJW010000292.1:0-4505 GCA_964641005.1 uncultured Rhodocyclaceae bacterium | reverse complement strand
CTCGTCGAAGCTGCGGATGGTGCCCACCATGGTGACCTTGTCGGGGATGATGTTGAAGCGGATGCCCCCGTCGATGCCGCCGATGGTCACCACCACCGGCTCGCGGGTGATGTTCACCTGCCGGCTGACGATGGTCTGAAGCCCCAGCACGATCTGCGCGGACACCACGATGGGGTCCACGCCCGCCCAGGGCGCGGCGCCGTGGGTCTGGCGGCCCTTCACCGTGATCTTCAGCACGTCGGCCGCGGCCATGGCCGCGCCGGGCCGGTAGCCGATCTGGCCCACGTTGAGCATCGAGCCGATGTGCAGGCCGAAGATCACGGCGGGTTTCGGATCGTCGAGCGCGCCTTCCGCGATCATCAGCGAAGCGCCACCCTTCTCGCCCGGCGGGGGGCTTTCCTCGGCGGGCTGGAACAGCAGCAGCACGGTGCCCGGCAGCTCGTCGCGCACGGCGGCGAAGGCCTCGGCCGCGCCCATGAGCATGGCCACGTGGGTGTCGTGGCCGCAGGCGTGCATCACGCCGGTCTCCTTGCCCGCGAAGGTGGTGCGCACCTTCGAGGCGAAGGGCAGGTCCACCTCCTCGGTCACGGGCAGCGCGTCCATGTCGGCGCGCAGCGCCACCACCGGCCCCGGCTTGCCGCCGCGCAGCACCGCCACCACGCCCGTGTGGGCCACGCCGGTGCGCACCTCGTAGCCCAGGCGCTTGAGGTGCTCCGCCACCAGCGCGCCGGTGCGCACCTCGCGGTTGCCCAGTTCCGGGTTCTGGTGGATGTCGCGGCGCCAGGCGATCACCTTGGGCTCGAGGGTGTCGGCCAGGGTGTCGAGACGGGTGGCGAGGTCGGCGGCCGCGGCGGGCAGCGCGGCGAGGGCGAGCAGCAGGGCGGGCAGGGCGCGCATTCGAGTCTCCGGGGTCAGGCCTGCAACATGCAGACAGCGGGGTCAGGCCCCATCACTTCGAGAGGGGGAAGAAGGGCACCGGCGTCATCAGCCGGTTCTCCTGCTTTTCCAGCGCCCCGAGCTTCGCGCTTTCCTCGGTGTAGGCGATCCACTCCGGGTCGGCCCACATGGCGGCGCGCTTCTTCTCGCGGTCGCCGGCGTTCTCGTAGGCCCAGATGTGGATGTACTGGTTCGGGTTGCCGGTCTCGGTGACCAGGTAGGCGAAGGGCTGGCCGAGGTGGCGGGTCTGGGGGCCCTTGCCCATCTTCTCGTACAGGGCCAGGTGCTTCTTGATGGTGCCGGGACGGCAGGTGTAGGTGCGGACGTCGAGCAGCATGGCGGTTTCCTCCCTGGTGTGGTTGCCGGATCGAGGCGCGCAGTTTACGACCCCGCGCGATGACGCGCGGATTGGGTTACGCTGCGCCACGGTCCGCGTCGAGGCGGCGGCACAAGCCGCCCCGCGGGTCGCCCGTTCACGAGGGGGAGGGTCCGGTGGACAGGTCCGTCAGGCGGGTGCTGATGGCGTCGGCGGTGGGCTCGGCGCTGGAGTGGTACGACTTCTTCATCTACGGCACGGCGGCCGCCCTGGTGTTCGGCGAGCTGTTCTTCCCCAAGTCCGATCCCGCCGTGGGCACGCTGCTCGCGTTCGCCACCTTCGGCGTGGGTTTCGTGGCCCGGCCCTTCGGCGGCATCGTCTTCGGCCACCTGGGCGATCGCATCGGCCGCAAGCCCGTGCTGGTGATCACCCTCATGCTGGTGGGCGCCGGCACCTTCCTCATCGGCCTGCTGCCCACCTACGAGTCGGCGGGCGTCTGGGCGCCGGTGCTGCTGGTGGCGCTGCGCCTGGTGCAGGGCTTCGGCGCCGGCGCGGAGTACGGCGGTGCGGTCATCATGGCCGTGGAGCACGCCCCGCCCGGCAAGCGCGGCCTGTACGGCAGCTTCGCGCCGCTGGGCGTGACGGTGGGCATCCTTCTCGCCAACGGCGTGTTCGCGCTGTTCGCCTCGCTGCCGCGCGAGGATTTCCTCTCCTGGGGCTGGCGCGTGCCCTTCCTGCTGAGCATCGTGCTCATCCTGGTGGGCTTCTACATCCGCGCCCGGGTGAGCGAGACGCCGGTGTTCAGCGAGATCGCGGCGCGCAACAAGGCGGCGCGCTCGCCCGTGATCGAGGCGGTGAAGCGCCATCCGCGCGAGTTCGCGGTGGTGGTGGGCGCGCGCCTGGCCGAGAACGGACTGGGCTACCTGTTCCCGGTGTTCGCGCTCAACTACATGACCCAGCAGCTGCACCTGCCCAAGACCATGGTCCTGCAGGGCAACATGCTGGCCTACGGCGTGCAGCTGCTCACCATCCCGTTCTTCTCCTGGCTGTCCGACCGGATCGGCCGGCGGCCCGTATACATGGGCGGCGCGCTGTTCTCGGCGGCCTTCGCGATCCCCTTCTTCATGATGGTGAACACGCAGAGCACGCCGGTGATCTGGCTGGCGCTGATCCTCGGCGTGGCGGTGGGCGTGGCGGCCATGTTCGGCCCGCAGGCCGCCTACTTCGCCGAGCTGTTCGGCGCGCGGCTGCGCTACAGCGGCTTCGCCTTCGCCCGCGAGCTGGGTTCCATCCTCGCCGGCGGCCCGGCGCCCTTCATCGCGGCCTCGCTGCTGCTGTGGGCCGGCGGGGCGCCCTGGGCGGTGGCGGGGTACATGATGCTGCTGGCGTCCATCACGGCGCTGGCCGTGTATCTCGGGCCCGAGACCCATCTCGCCGACATCAATGCCGTCGACACCCCGGCCTCGGGCGCCGGGTCCTCGGAGCCACCGCAGGGGAGGGTCCCATGAAGTCGCGTTCCGTTTCCTGGCTGCTCGCCTGCCTGGGCTGCTGGGCGCTGCTGGCCGCGGCCCCGGCCCCGGCGGCCCGCTTCACCATGGTCATCAGCCATCTCGGTCCCGAGGACCTGACCAACAACGAGATGCATCCGGCGCTCAAGCACTTCGAGTCCATCGTGGAGGCGCGCACGGGCGGCGACATCGACGTGCAGGTGTTCGGCAACGGCCAGCTCGGCTCCGAGGTGGAGACGGCACGCCAGGCCCAGGCCGGCAAGACGGTCCAGGCGACGCTGATCTCCTCCGGGGCCATGTCCTCCTTCTATCCCGCCTACCAGATCATCACCACGCCCTTCCTGTTCCCGAACTACGGCGTGGCGCGGGCCTACTTCGACGGCGAGTGGCACGCCAGCTTCATGCGCGGCACCCTCAAGGCGGCGGGCCTGCGCTACCTGGGGACGCTCGACGACGGCGGCGGCTTCGTGGCCTTCACCAACAACAAGCGCCTGATCAAGTCGGTGGAGGACATGAAGGGCCTGCGCATCCGGGTGGAGGAGAACCCCGCGCACGTGGCCATCATGAAGGCCCTTGGCGCCTCCGCCACGCCGCTGCCCTGGGGCGAGGTGCTCACCGCGCTCGGGACCGGGCTCGCGGACGGCCAGTTCAACGCCCCGGGCATCAGCCTCGCCTTCAAGCTCTGGGAGGTGAACCAGTTCACCACCTGGACCGGGCACGTCTACAACACCATCTCCTGGATGGTGAGCGACCGGTGGTTCCAGTCGCTGCCCCCGGAGCACCGCCAGGTGATCGTGGAGGCGGCGCGCGAGTCGGTGCAGATCTCCCATGGCATCGCCGTGCTCGCCTCCGTGACCGGCTGGGACGCCTCGTGCCGCAAGTTCAAGCAGTGCTGGATCCTCACCCGGGCGGAGCGCGAGCGCATGTCGGCGGTGGCGCGGCCGGCGTGGAAGCAGTGGGTCACGAAGGACTTCGGCATCGACGTGAAGCTGGTGGACCAGCTCTGGGCGGAGGTGGCCCGCCTCGAGAAGGAAACCGGCGCCCAGGACGCCAGGCGCTACGCGCAGTGAGGCCGGGCCCGTGGCCTCCCTGCCCAGGCGTGCCAGCGACGCCCTGAACCGGGCGGTGACGGTGGCGTGCGTGGCCTGCATCCTGGCCATGCTCGCCATCTCCTTCGTCGGCTTCTTCCACGGCATCGCCACGGGCGAGGCGCTGAGCTGGACCTACTCGCTCGCGCGGCTGTTCATCCCGTGGATCGGCATGCTCAGCATCACGGTGGCCTTCAAGGGCGGCGAGCACGTGGCCATGGGCATGCTGGCCGACCTGGCGCCCGCGCCCCTCTCCCTGGCGCTGCGATGGGCGAGCCTCGGGCTGGTGGGCGTGTTCGCGCTGCTGCTGCTCTGGTACGGCTGGGAGTTCTTCATCGGCTCCAGCCAGGTCTACATGGTGTCCGACCAGATCCGCGTCCACGCCCGCTGGGTGGCCGCCTGCGTGCCGGTGACGGGCGCGATCCTGCTGGTGCACCTGTCCAGCGGGCTCGACCTGGTGGTGCCGCGCAACCCGCCGGAGGACACGCCGACGTGATCGCCGCCCTCGCGGTGTTCCTGGCGGTGCTGCTGATCGGTGCCCCGATCGCGCTGGTCATGCTGTTCTCCGGGCTGGCGGGAGCCGTGTCCATCGGCGGCCCCGAGTTCCTGGAGATCATCGCCGACCGCATGTTCTCCGGCGTGGGCGGATTCCTGCTC
>CAZXJW010000291.1:0-4520 GCA_964641005.1 uncultured Rhodocyclaceae bacterium | reverse complement strand
CAGATGCCCGAGCTGGTGGAGCGCGGCCACATCTACATCGCGCAGCCGCCGCTGTACAAGGCCAAGAAGGGCAAGGAGGAGCGCTACCTCAAGGACGAGCACGAGCTCAACGAGTACCTGCTCAAGGTGGCGCTGCAGGACGCCGAGATGCGCCCGTCGCGCGACGCGGAGCCCATCGGCCGGGAAGCGCTGGAACAGGTGGCCAAGGAGTTCCTCCTGGCCGAGGCGGTGATCGACCGCCTCGCGCGCCGCCACGACCCGGTGGTGCTCACCGAGCTCATCAAGGCGCCGGCGCTGTCGCTGATGGACGATGCGGGGGCCGCGCAGGGCGCGGCCGAACTGCGCCGCCTGCTCGCGGCCCACGACGTGAGCGTGGAGACGGGCTTCAACGCCGCTGCGGAGAGCCGCACCCTGGTGATCCGTCGCCGCGTGCACGGCATCGCGCGCCAGACCGTGCTCGACCAGGAGTTCTTCGACTCCGGCGACTACGCCCAGATCCGCCGCACCGCCGACCTGGTGCAGGGCCTGATGGGCGAGGGCGCCACCATGAAGCGCGGCGACCACGAGCACTCCGCCAGCGACTTCCGCGAGGCGCTCGACTGGCTGCTCGAGCAGGCCCGCTCCAGCGTGGCCATCCAGCGCTACAAGGGTCTGGGCGAGATGAACCCCGAGCAGCTCTGGGAGACCACCATGGACCCGGCCTCGCGCCGCCTGCTGCGTGCCCAGATCGAGGACACCATCGCGGCGGACGAGATCTTCAGCACGCTCATGGGCGACGTGGTGGAGCCGCGCCGGCAGTTCATCGAGACCAATGCGCTGGGGGTGCGCAACCTCGACGTGTGAGGCTCAGGCGGCCGCCTTCACCGCCGCCAGCCTCGCCGCCCACCCCACGATCCCGCCCTGGGCCACCACCATCTCGATGGTGGCGGCCTTGAAGGCCGGGAAGTAGCTCGCGGTGCACTCCTCCACCAGCAGGCACTCGAAACCGCGGTCGTTGGCCTCGCGCAGCGTGGTCTGCACGCACACCTCGGTGGTGACGCCGGCCACGACCAGGTGGGTGATGCCGCTGCAGCGCAGCTGGTGCTCGAGGTTGGTGGCGTAGAACGCGCCCTTGCCGGGCTTGCGCAGCACCGTCTCGCCGGGCAGCGGCCGGCATTGCGGCACGAAGTCCGAGCCCGGCTCGCCCTCCACCAGCACGCGTCCCAGCGGACCCGGGTCGCCGATGCCGCACGAGAGATTGCCGCGCGCCTTCTTGGCGGGCGGGCAGTCGGACAGGTCGCGGGCGTGGGCTTCCTGGGTGTGGATGACGTGCAGGCCCCGGCCCCGCGCCCACGCCAGCAGCGCCGCGCACTGCACCGCCACGTCGCCGAGCTTCGAGACGTCGTTGCCGAGCATGGCACCGAAGCCGCCGGCCTCGAGGAAGTCGCGCTGCATGTCGATCATCACCAGCGCCGTGTGGCGCGGCTCGAATTGGAAGGGTCCGGGGCGGGCGGCGACGGTGGGCATGGCGGCGGGGCTCAGGGGTCGATGAGGCTCACGTGGGCGGCCACCACGCGCCAGCCGCCGGGCATGCGCACCCAGGTCTGGCTCTGGCGGCCGATGCGCGGGTTGCCCTCGCGGCGGAACTCGGTCATGGCGGTGGCGAAGTCGCGGCCGAAGGTGGTGATCACGGTGCTGGACAGGGTGCGCGCGACGCCCGCGGGCGAGCGCGCGGCGCGGAAGGCGCGGATGGCGTCGATGCCCACCAGGTTCTCGCCGGCGCCGTAGCGCACGGTGGCCGGGCTGTCCCAGAACAGCTCGTCGAGCACGTCGATGCGATTGTTGACGAGGGCGTCCTCGTAGCGCGCGAACACCGCGCGCACCTCGTCGAGCACCTCGGGCAGGTTCACCTCGTCCGCACCCACGCTCATGCAGCCATCTCCATCCGGTTCACTGCGTCACCTCCGCCACCGGCGAGCTCGCCACGCCCGCATCGTCCAGCGCGGCAGCGGCGCGCAGCGCCAGGTCCTCGCGCCACGGTGCGGCGACGAGTTGCACGCCGATGGGCAGGCGCATGCCTTCGACCCACACCGGCACGCACGCCACCGGCAGGCCGACGCTCGACACGGGCTGGGTGAGCAGCCCCAGGCTGGGCCGCGCGGGCAGGCGCAGGCCGCCGATCTCGATCCACTCCGTTCCGAGGGGCTGGGCCGGCACCGGGGTGGCCGGCGCGATCAGCACGTCGAAGTCGCGGAACAGGCGCGCGGCGCCGCGGGCGGCGTGTCGCCGCGCCCGCTGGGCCTGTCCGACCCAGTGGGCCGGCAGCAGCGCGCCGGCCAGGAAGCGGTCGCGGGTCAGCGGTTCGAAGTCGTCGGGCCGCGTGCGCAGGTCGGGCAGGTGCAGGCTGGCGCCCTCGCTGTTGGTGATCAGGAAGGCTGCCGCCCGCGCCGCTTCGGCCTCGGTCCACTCCACCGTGTCGGTGGCGCCCAGCGCCTGCGCCACGCGCTGCACGGCGGCCCGCGCCTGCTCGCCGGCCATGCGATGGAACCACCCGCCCAGCACGCCCACGCGCAGTCCCGCGGCGCCGCGCGACAGCGAGGGCAGCACCGCCTCCACCGGCCGTCGTGCGCAGGCCGGATCGCCCCCGTCCCATCCCTGCATCACGTCATAGGCGAGGGCGAGGTCGCGGGCGGTGCGCGCGAACGGACCGAGGTGGTCGAGGCTCGCCACGAAGGGGTGGCTGCCCGTGCGCGGCAGGCGGCCGAAGGTGGGCTTGAGGCCGAACACCCCGCACAGCGAGGCCGGCACGCGGATCGAGCCGTTGGTGTCCGATCCCAGCGTGAGGGGCACCTGGCCGGCGGCGATGGCCGCACCCGAACCGCCCGAGGAACCGCCCGCGCTGCAGGACAGGTCGTGGGGGTTGCGCGTGGCACCGTGGTGGGAGTTCTCGGTGGTGAAGCCGTAGGCGTACTCGTCCATGTTGAGCGCGCCCACCAGCACGGCACCGGCGGACTCGAGGCGGCGCACCAGGACGGCGTCGCGGCCGGCGGGCGGCCCGTCGGCCTCGATGCGCGAACCCGCCAGGGTGGTCACGCCCTCCACGTCGAAGAGGTTCTTCACGGCGAAGGGCACGCCACGCAGCGGCAGCGGCACGCCCGGTGGGGTGGCGTCGAGCTGCAGGGCGCGTCGCAGCGCCCGCTCGCGCAGGGTGGCGGTGAAGGCGTTCACCGCGCCGTCGGTGGCGGCGATGCGCGCCAGCGCCGCGGCCACCAGTTCGCTGGCACGCACCGACCCGGCCGTCACCGCCTGCGCCATGTCCGCGGCGCTGCCGGCGAGCAATGCCTCAGGGCGCGTCATCGCCGGGCTCCACGGGCTGGAACACCGCCCCGGTCTCGTCCGCGGGGCCGAGCGGCACCGCGTTCACCACCCGCGCCATGCTGGCGGCGAGCGCGAAGTAGCGCAGCACGCCGGGACGGTGCGCCGGGTCGATGGTCAGGTCCACCAGCCGCGCTGCCGCGTCCACGGCAGCCGCCACCGCCGGATCGTCCGGATCCTCGAGTGCCATGCCGGTCACTGCCGCACGAAGGGCTGGGTCAGCCCGGCAGGCGCGTTCTGGCGCCCCATGAGACCGGCCACGGCCACCAGCGCCAGAACGTAGGGCAGCATGATGAGCAGCGCGTTGGGCACGTCCACGCCCAGGGCGGGCAGCTGGAACTGCAGCGCCGTGGCGCCACCGAACAGCAGGCAGGCGATGGCCGTGCGCCCCACCTTCCAGTTGCCGAAGATCACCGCCGCGATGGCCAGGTAGCCCGCGCCGTTGGTCATGCCTTCCGTGAAGGTGTGGATGTCGCCGATGGACAGGAAGCAGCCCGCCAGCGCGGACAGCACGCCCGTGAACAGCACCGCGCCGTAGCGGATGGCGTTCACCGAAAGCCCGGACTTGTCCGCCGCGCGTGGCGCGGCGCCCGCCGCGTGCACCGCCAGGCCCAGGGCGGTGCGCCTGAGCGTCCAGGCCACCGCCACCAGCAGCCCGAGGGCCACGTACAGCAGTCCCACCTGCGTGAACACGTACTCGCCCAGCACGGGCATCTCGCCCAGTCCCGGCGGCGCCCACTTGGACAGCCCCGGGATCTCTGCGCGCGAGCGGCCGCCGAAGATCTCGCGGTAGGCCAGCGTGGTGGCGCCCAGCGCCAGGATGTTGATGCCGATGCCGGTGACGATCTGGTTGGCGCGCAGCGTGATGGACAGCCAGGCCTGCAGCAGCGCCACCGGCAGCACGGCGGCCACGCCCGCCAGCAGCCCGATCCAGGGCGAGCCCGTGGCCCAGGACACCACCGCGCCGGCGAAGGCGCCGGTGAGCATCATGCCCTCCACGCTCATGTTGAGCACGCCGGCGCGCTCGCTCACCAGCTCGCCCGTCGCCGCCAGCAGCAGCGGTGCGGCCAGCCGCAGGGTGGAGCCGGCGAACACGGCGGCGGCGAGTTCGGCGTTCATCGCGAGGGTTTCCTTCCGTCGATGGCGAGCGAGGCGCCCGCCAGGGT
>CAZXJW010000290.1:0-4523 GCA_964641005.1 uncultured Rhodocyclaceae bacterium | reverse complement strand
GCCGGTTACTTGGTGGCGCGCACGGCCTTGCGCGGACCCTTGCGGGTGCGCGCGTTGGTGCGCGTGCGCTGCCCGCGGACCGGCAGGCCGCGGCGGTGACGCAGGCCGCGGTAGCAGCCCAGGTCCATGAGTCGCTTGATGCTCATCGAGACTTCCCGGCGCAGGTCGCCCTCCACCGTGTAACGGCCCACGTGCTCGCGCAGGCGGTCCATCTCGGCGTCGGAGAGGTCCTTGATCTTGGCCGTGGGCGTGACGCCCGCGTCGGCGCAGATCTTCTTCGCGCGGGTGCGCCCGATCCCGTAGATCGCGGTGAGCGCGATCTCGGTGTGCTGGTGGTTGGGGATGTTCACCCCTGCGATGCGTGCCATGCTCGACCCTGTCTGTCTCGAGTTGTCTCGTGCGGTGCGCGGACGATCAGCCCTGGCGCTGCTTGTGCCGCGGATCCTCGCAGATCACCCGCACCACGCGGTTGCGGCGGATGACCTTGCACTTGCGGCAGATCTTCTTCACTGAAGCCTGGACTCTCATATCGTTCTCCTCGTGGGCTGCCCTGGGCCTGCCCGTCACTTCGCCCGGAACACGATCCTCGCGCGGCTCAGGTCGTACGGCGTCAGCTCGACCGTCACCTTGTCTCCCGGAAGGATCCGGATGTAATGCATCCGCATCTTCCCGGAGATGTGCCCCAGGACCACGTGGCCGTTCTCCAATTTCACACGGAAGGTCGCATTCGGCAGGGTCTCGACGACCTCACCCTGCATCTGAATGGTCTCTTCCTTCGACACGTCCCGTCCGCCTTCAGCGAGTGGGGAAAACACCACCCTTGAAGTTGGCCTTCTTCATCAGGCTCTCGTACTGGTGCGACATCATGTAGGCCTGCACCTGCTGCATGAAATCCATGGTCACCACGACGATGATCAGCAGGCTCGTGCCGCCGAAGTAGAACGGCACGCTCTTCCAGACGATCAGGAACTCGGGGATGAGGCACACCAGCGTGATGTAGATCGCTCCCGCGAGCGTGAGACGCATGATGATGCGCTCGATGTACCGGGCGGTCTGGTCGCCGGGACGGATCCCGGGGACGAAGGCTCCACCCTTCTTGAGGTTCTCCGCGGTTTCCTTCGGATTGAACACGAGGGCCGTGTAGAAGAAGCAGAAGAACATGATCGCCGCGGAGTACAGCAGCACGTAGACCGGTTGCCCCGGGTGCAGCGCCGCTCCGATGTCCTTGAGCCAGTTCATGGACTCGTTGGAACCGAACCATCCGGCGACCGTGGCAGGGAACAGGATGATGCTCGAGGCGAAGATGGGCGGAATGACACCGGCCATGTTCAGCTTGAGCGGCAGGTGGGAGCTCTGGCCGCCATAGACGCGCCGCCCCACCTGGCGTTTGGCGTAGTTCACGAGGATCTTGCGCTGGCCGCGCTCCACGAACACCACGAAGGCCGTCACCAGGATGGCCGCCGCGAACAGGAACAGCACCAGCGGGATCGAGTAGGAGCCCTGGGAGGCGAGCGAAAGGGTCGAGCCGATGGCGTTGGGCAGCCCCGCGGCGATGCCCGCGAAGATGATCAGGGAGATGCCGTTGCCGATGCCGCGCTCGGTGATCTGCTCGCCCAGCCACATCAGGAACATGGTTCCCGTCACCAGCGTGATCACGGTGGTGAAGCGGAAGGCGAGGCCGGGATCGATGACCAGGCCGCGCTGCGACTCCAGGGCGATGGCGATGCCCAGCGCCTGGAAGGTGGCGAGCGCCACGGTGCCGTACCGGGTGTACTGCGTGATCTTGCGGCGACCGGCCTCGCCTTCCTTCTTGAGCGCCTCGAGCTGGGGCGAGACCACGGTCATCAGCTGCATGATGATCGAGGCCGAGATGTAGGGCATGATGCCCAGCGCGAAGATGGTGAAGCGCTGCAGCGCGCCACCCGAGAACATGTTGAACATGTCCAGGATGCCGCCCTGCTGCTGCTTGAAGAGCTCGGCGAGCTGCACCGGATCGATCCCCGGCACCGGCACGTGCGCGCCGATGCGGTAGACGATCAGCGCCCCGAGCAGGAACAGCAGCCGGCGCTTGAGGTCGCCGTACTTGCCTGTCATGCCGAGGAGCCCGGGTTCGTTCGCCACTTTTCCTGCCTCAGGCTTCCGCCACGCTGCCGCCGGCGGCCTCGATGGCAGCCTTCGCGCCCTTGGTGGCCTTGACGCCATCGAGCTTCACGGCGCGGGTGATGGTGCCCGCGAGGATGACCTTGGCCGCCTTGGCGGCGCGCGGGATCACGCCGGCCGCCTTCAGGGCGCCCAGGTCGATCACGTCGTTGGCCATCTTCTCGAGGGTGGACAGGCGGACCTCTGCCGTGTCCTCGCCCGTCAGGGAGACGAAGCCGCGCTTGGGCAGGCGGCGCTGCAGCGGCATCTGGCCGCCCTCGAAGCCCACCTTGTGGAAGCCGCCGGAACGCGACTTCTGGCCCTTGTGTCCGCGGCCGGCCGTCTTGCCCAGGCCGCTGCCGATGCCCCGGCCGACGCGGCGGCGTTCCTTCTTGGAGCCCTCGGCGGGCTTGATGTCGTTGAGTTTCATGTCAGCCCTCGGACTTCACGAGATAGCTCACCTTGTTGATCATGCCGCGCACGGCCGGCGTGTCCTCGAGCTCCACGGTGTGATGGAGCCGGCGCAGGCCGAGCCCGCGCACCGTTGCGCGGTGGGACTCGCGCGTGCCGATGGGGCTGCGCACGAGCGTGACCTTGACGGTCTTCTTGGCGTCGGTCTTGGCCATGGCTTACCCCAGGATGTCCTCGACGGTCTTGCCGCGCTTCATGGCGATCTCGGCCGGCGTGCTCATGGAGAGCAGGCCGTTGATCGTCGCGCGGACCACGTTGTACGGGTTGGTGGATCCGATGCACTTGGCCAGCACGTTGGTCACGCCCATCACCTCGAAGATGGCGCGCATCGGGCCGCCGGCGATGATGCCGGTGCCTTCGGAGGCGGGCTGGATGTAGACCTTGGCCGCGCCATGCTCGCCCACGACCGCGTGCTGCAGGGTGCCGTTCTTGAGGCTCACCTTCACGAGCTTGCGGCGCGCCTCTTCCATGGCCTTCTGCACCGCCACGGGCACCTCGCGGGCCTTGCCCTTGCCCATGCCGATGCCGCCGTCTCCATCGCCCACCACGGTGAGCGCGGCGAAGCCGAGGATGCGGCCTCCCTTCACGACCTTGGTGACGCGGTTGACCGCGACCATCTTCTCGCGAAGACCGTCGCCGCGATCGTCGCTCACCTGCTGCATGTTGTTTCTGGCCATGGCGTGCGTGTCCTCAGAACTGGAGCCCGGCTTCCCGGGCGGCCTCGGCCAGCGCCTTGACGCGGCCGTGGTAGCGGAAGCCGGAACGGTCGAACGCGACCTTCTCGACGCCCTGTGCCTTCGCCTTCTCGGCGATGCGCTTGCCGACGATGGCGGCGGCCTCGACGGTGGAACCGTGCTTGACCTGGCCGCGCACCTCCGCCTCGGCGGTGGAGGCGGCCGCGATCACGCGCGAGCCGGTCTCGTCGATCACCTGGGCATAGATGTGGGCGTTGGAGCGGTGCACGGTCAGGCGAAGCGCGCGAAGCTCCAGGATCTTGGCCCGGACCTGTCGCGCGCGGCGCAGCCGCTGTTCCTTCTTGGTCATCATTTTGGCGTGCCCCGCTTACTTCTTCTTGGTTTCCTTGATCACCACGCGCTCGTTGGCGTAGCGCACGCCCTTGCCCTTGTAGGGCTCGGGCGGACGGAAGGCGCGGATGTCGGCGGCCACCTGGCCGACCGCCTGCTTGTCCGCGCCCTTGACCAGGATCTCGGTCTGGGTGGGAGTCTCGACCTTCACGCCCTTGGGCAGCTTGTAGACCACCGGGTGGGAGAAGCCGAGCGTGAGGTTGACGGCGTCGCCCTGGGCCTGGGCGCGGTATCCCACGCCCACGAGGTTGAGCTTGCGCTCGAAGCCCTTGGTCACGCCCTGCACCATGTTGGCCACGAGTGCGCGCACGGTGCCGGACATGGCCTTGGCCTCCTGTGAGGCATCGGCAGCCTTGAAGGTGAGGCTGTCGCCGTCCTTCTCCACGGCCACGTGGCCGGTGAGCGCCTGGCTCAGCGTGCCGAGCGGGCCCTTCACGGAGATCTGGGCGGCCGACAGCGACACCTCGACGCCTGCGGGGACGGGGACGGGATACTTGGCGATGCGGGACATGGCTGCTCTCCCCTCAGGCCACGATGCAGAGCACTTCGCCGCCGACGCCGGCTGCGCGTGCCTTGCGGTCGGTCATGACGCCGCGGCTGGTGGAGACGATGGCGATGCCCAGGCCGTTCATCACGGCCGGGATGTCGCGGGCGCCCTTGTAGATGCGCAGGCCGGGACGGCTGACGCGTTCGATGCGCTCGATCACGGGACGGCCCGCGTAGTACTTGAGCGCGATGTCGAGTTGCGCCTTGCCGTCGTTGGGACGGATCGCGAAATCGTCGATGTAGCCCTCGTCCTTGAGCACGCGTGCGATGGCCACCTTGAGC
>CAZXJW010000289.1:3502-4526 GCA_964641005.1 uncultured Rhodocyclaceae bacterium | reverse complement strand
CGTGGACCTGTGGCAGGTGGTGCGCATCTCCACCTGGTCGCGCCACTCGGCCGGCACGCCCGTCATCCGCGAGGGCGAGGACGGCAAGTCGTTCTTCATCCTCGCCTCGGGCGAGGTGAAGGTCACCAAGTCCGAGCGCCTGCTCAACGTCCTCAAGGCCGGCGAGTGCTTCGGCGAGATGAGCTACCTGGGCACGAAGGATTTCCACCGCAGCGCCACGGTCACGGCGCAGAACGACATCACGCTCATCGAGGTGGCCGACGAGGCGCTCGCCCAGTCCACCGAGAGCTGCCGCAACCGCTTCAACGCCGCCTTCCTGCAGCTGCTGGTGGACCGCCTGCAGTCGGCGAACATCCGCGTCTCGCAGCTGCTGCTCGACCGCAACGTGGGCCTGCGCTGAACAGGCCCCGCAACGGACCGCACGCCATGACCGAAACCATCGCCCACGACATCGAGCTCGACGCCCGCGGACTGAACTGCCCGCTGCCGATCCTGCGCACCAAGAAGGCCCTCAACACCATGACCTCCGGGCAGGTGCTGCGGGTCATGGCAACCGATCCCGGCTCGGTGCGCGACTTCCAGGCCTTCTCGCGCCAGACCGGCAACGCGCTGCTCAGCAGCACGGCAGAGGGTGGCGAGTTCCACTTCCTGCTGCGCAAGAAATGAGCGCCGGTCCGCTGCCCCCGGGGCGGCCGCTGGAGGGTCTCGACCGCGTGATCGACAGCCTCGATCGCGGGCTGCGAACGGTGTTCTCGGCCGTGCCCGCGCGCCGTCCCGAGCCGGGCGCCGGCCTGCCGGAAGCCGATCTCGCCGACGCCGAGCGCGACCTCGGCGCCGCGCTCATGCGCGTGAACCACACCGGCGAGGTGTGCGCCCAGGCGCTCTACCAGGGCCAGCTGCTCACCGCCCGCGATCCCGGCACCCGCGCGGTGCTCTCGCGCGCCGCCGACGAGGAGATGGACCACCTGGCCTGGACGCGCTCGCGCATCGAGGCCCTCGGTGGGCGCACCAGTGTCCTCGACCC
>CAZXJW010000289.1:0-3492 GCA_964641005.1 uncultured Rhodocyclaceae bacterium | reverse complement strand
CTGTTCTACGCCGGCGCGTTCACGCTGGGCGCGCTCTCGGGCGTGGCGGGCGATCGCTGGAACCTGGGCTTCCTGGCCGAGACCGAGCGGCAGGTGGAGAGCCACCTCGAGGGCCACCTGGAGCGCCTGCCCGCGGCCGATGCGCGCAGCCGCGCGGTGCTGGAGCGCATGCGCGACGAGGAGGCCACCCACGCCGAGACGGCCATCACCCAGGGCGGCGCCGAGCTGCCCGCGCCGGTGCGCCTGGCCATGCGCCTGGCGGCGAAGGTGATGACCACCGCCACCTTCCGCCTGTAGGCGGGGGCGCCGTCGCGCGCGGCGGCCTTCCCGCGCGGGCGTCGCCCTGCCCGGGCGCCGTGCCCCTCAGGCGCCGGCCGGCGCCGCGGCGGGCAGCTCCACGATCTCGAAGTCGTGGGTGATCGCCGCGGTCTTGGCCAGCATGATGGAGGCCGAGCAGTACTTCTCCGCCGACAGCGCGATGGCGCGCTCCACTGCCTCGGGCTTCACGCCCCGGCCCTTCACGATGAAGTGGAAGTGGATGCGTGTGAACACCTTGGGGTCCACGGGCGCGCGATCGGCGTCCACGTCCACCAGCACCTCGGCCACGTCCTGGCGCGACTTGCGCAGGATGCTCACCACGTCGTAGGCGGTGCAGCCACCGGTTCCGGCGAGCACGGTCTCCATGGGTCGCGGGCCGAGGTTGCGCCCGCCGCCTTCCGGGGCACCGTCCATCACGAGGGTGTGGCCGCTCTCCGTCGCGGCGCGGAACGCCACCCCGTCGAGCCATTCGATGCGTACCTTCATCTGCGTGCTCCTCTGCGGGCCCAGGCCCTCCGCGGATTGTAGCCGGTACCACGCCCGGCCGAGCCACTCGTGCAGGGCGATGCGGGTGCCGCGCAGCGCATCGGCGTCGGGCAGCCACTGCAGCGCCCGAGCCTGCTCCGGCAGGGGCCGGGTGAACACCGTGGGTGCGGCGTGCACCTGGAGCCCGGCGGCCTCGAAGACCCGCCGCGCGCGCGGCATGTGCCAGGCGTGAGTGACCAGCTGCACGGTGCCGATGCCCTCGGCGCGCAACAGGGCGGCGCTGGCCGTCGCGTTCTCGCGGGTGGTGCGCGAGGCGCCTTCCGACCAGCGCACGGTGATGCCGAACTCCTTCTCCAGCACGGCCTTCATTTGCCCGGCCTCGCTGCTGCCGCCGCCCAGGGGATCGCCGCCGGTCACCAGCACCGGCAGGCCGGATTCGCGCGCCAGCCGGGCCCCATAGCGCAGCCGCTCGAGGGTGAGGCTGCCCACGGTGTGACCGCCGTACTCGGGCGCATCGAAGTAGCTGCCCCCGCCGAGGATCACGATGGCCCGGGCGGGCGCGGCCAGTGCCGGGGCCGGCTCGCGCTCGAGGGCGCCGAGCAGGGCCGAGGCCGTGATGGGGGTGGCGGCCGCCAGCAGCAGCGCAGTGGCCGTCCCGGCGAGCACGAAGCCCGTACGGCGGCGCCCCAGGGCCAGGGCACCGAGCGCGCCCAGCAGCAGGACCAGGCATGCGCCGGGCGGGAGAACCAGGGCCTCGATCACCACGGGCAGCAGCGACTTCACCGCGCGCTCCCCGGGGCCGGAAAGCCCGGTTGCTGCGATGCGCAAACCCGGCTCTGATCAGGCACCGCGTCATCGAGGGGGTGCCGCCGTAGTCCGGGTTGGCCGGCGGCGCGCTGGACCGGCTGGATCCCGAAAGCTCTTGTTGGACAGAGAGATATGTCCAGGCCCGTGAGGGCAGGGAGGAACGGTTCGGGGGTTCGGGCTGTCATGGTCTGTAGCAACGGCCGCGACGGTCCGTTTCTGGCGCCGCAACATGATGCAGCGCGCAGAGAGGGGTTCGTGGCGGTCCTGAACGGGTCGTTTTTGTCCAATCTATCAGCGATTTAGCGTACTTCCGGGAGACATTTCCCAAGTGCATCGCTATAATTCGCGACTTTCTTTCGCGGTTTGTCGAGGAAAAGCATGGGCGATTCAGCCAAGGACGGGCAAGCCGGGCCGGCCAGCAGCTCCCGCCGGTACCTGCTCTGGGCCACCAGCGCCGTGGGCGCGGTGGGTGCGATTTCGGTGGCGGTTCCCTTCGTGAAGAGCATGACGCCGAGCGCCCGCGCGCGCGCGGCAGGCGCTCCGGTGGAGGTGGACGTCTCCCGGCTCGAGCCGGGCATGATGGTCACCGTGGAGTGGCGCGGCCAGCCGGTGTGGATCATCCACCGCACCAAGGAAATGATCGACTCCATTCCGAAGTGGGCCGACAGGCTCGCCGATCCCGACTCCAGCCAGCCGCTGCAACCACCCTACGTGGACAAGAACTCCCGCGCCATCAAGCCCGACTACCTCGTGCTGGTGGGCATCTGCTCGCACCTGGGCTGTTCGCCGTCGGAGAAGCTCAAGGCCGGCCCCGACAGCGGCCTGGGCGCCGACTGGCTGGGCGGCTTCTACTGCCCCTGCCACGGGTCGAAGTTCGACATCTCCGGTCGCGTGCTCAAGGGCATGCCGGCGCCGGTGAACCTCAAGGTGCCGCCGTACCGCTACCTGACCGACACGAAGATCCTGGTCGGCGAAGACAGCAAGGGAGCCTGAGGCCATGAGCAACACCACCAAGACCGCCGCCCTGGTGCAGTGGATCGACGACCGCTTCCCGCTCACCTCGCTGTGGAAGGAGCACCTGTCCGAGTACTACGCGCCGAAGAACTTCAACTTCTGGTACTACTTCGGCTCGCTCGCCCTGCTGGTGCTGGTGATCCAGATCCTCTCCGGGATCTTCCTCACCATGCACTACAAGCCCGATGCCGCCCAGGCCTTCGGCTCGGTCGAGTACATCATGCGCGACGTGCCCTGGGGCTGGCTGGTGCGCTACATCCATTCCACCGGCGCCTCCATGTTCTTCGTGGTGGTGTACCTGCACATGATGCGGGGCCTGATGTACGGCTCGTACCGCAAGCCGCGCGAGCTGGTGTGGATCTTCGGCATGCTGATCTACCTCTGCCTCATGGCCGAGGCCTTCTTCGGCTACCTGCTTCCCTGGGGCCAGATGTCCTACTGGGGTGCGCAGGTGATCGTGAACCTGTTCAGCGCCGTGCCCTTCATCGGCGAGGACCTCTCCATCTGGATCCGCGGCGACTACGTGGTGTCGGACGCCACGCTCAACCGCTTCTTCGCCTTCCACGTGATCGCCATCCCGCTGGTGCTGGTGGGGCTGGTGGCGGCGCACATCATCGCGCTGCACGAGGTGGGCTCGAACAACCCCGACGGCGTGGAGATCAAGAAGAACAAGGACCCGAAGACCGGCATCCCGCTCGACGGCATCGCCTTCCACCCCTACTACACGGTCAAGGACATCGTGGGCGTGGTGGTCTTCCTCATGGTGTTCTCCATCATCGTGTTCTTCATGCCCGAGGTGGGCGGCTACTTCCTCGAGTACAACAACTTCATCCCGGCCGACCCGCTCAAGACCCCGCCCCACATCGC
>CAZXJW010000288.1:0-4548 GCA_964641005.1 uncultured Rhodocyclaceae bacterium | reverse complement strand
GCAACCCCGAGGAGGCGACATGGCAACGATCCACCCCGGCCGGTTCACGGCCGACGTCGAAGGTCCGTTCGTCGTGTTCATCATCGGCATGCGGGTCAACCGCCTGCTGGCCTTCTCCCGCTGGGTCCCCGTCGCCAGGGCCATGCGGCCCATGGTCCAGCACCTCCTCACGCACAAGGAACTGGGTCTGATGCACGCCCAGACCTACGTCTACTGGCGCGGCGTGGCCCTGGTGCAGTACTGGCGGTCCTTCGAGCAGCTCGAACGGTTTGCGCGCGATCCCTCGCTGGCCCACCTCGAGGCCTGGAAGCGGTTCAATCGCGCCGTGGGGGCCGACGGCAGCGTCGGCATCTGGCACGAGACCTACGTGGTGCAGGCCAACCAGTACGAGTGCATCTACGGCAACATGCCCCGATTCGGCCTCGCGGTCGCGGGCCAGCACGTGAAGGCCGTCGGCGCGAAGGAGACCGCGAAGCGCAGGCTCGGCATGACGGGCGAACCCGCCGTGCCGACTTACGAGACGCCGTAGAGGCGTCGGCACTCTCACCCCCAAGGACCCTCGCCTTGCCTGACCTGACCGTCTATCACATCCCCGTCTGTCCCTTCTGCCAGCGGCTGGAGATCCTGCTGTCGCTCAAGGGTCTCAGGGACCACGTGACCTTCACCGTCATCGACGTCACCCAGCCCCGGCCCGAGTGGTTGCTCGCGAAGACCCGCGGCACCACCGCGCTTCCGGTCCTGGAGACCGCCGATGGGCGGATCCTCAAGGAGAGCCTGGTCATCCTGCAGTACCTCGAGGACCTCCATCCCGAGCCCGCCGTCGCGCAGCGCGACCCGTACCGGCGTGCAGTCGAGAACATGCTCGTGCGAATGGAGGGCGAGTTCTGCAACCAGGGCTACGCCTTCGTGATGAACCAGAACCCCGAGCGGCGCGACGAATTCCGGGAGGGCATGCTGCGGCAGTACGCCCGGCTGAACGACTTCCTCGTGGAGCACGCGCCGTCTGGCCCCTTCCTGTTCGATGCGTTCGGATGGGCGGAGGCCGTGTTCACCCCGCTGTTCATGCGCTTCTGGTTCCTGGAGTACTACGAAGACTTCCATCTTCCCGACGAGCCGCGATACGCCCGTGTGCGCGCGTGGCGCGATGCCTGCATCGCCCATCCGGCCGCGCAGCAGGTCACCCGCGACGAGATCGTCAAGCTCTACTACGACTACGCCCAGGGCGCCGGGAACGGGGCCTTGCTGCCGGGGCGCAGGCGGTCTTCGTTTGTCTTCGAACCCGACTGGAGCACGCGCCCCATGCCGCCCAGGCGCAAGTACGCCCCGGGCGCGACGGATGAAGAACTCGGGCTGTCGTGAGCACCCTGCAGCGGCACGACCGCGCCCAGTTTGTCGCCTTCGGGCTCCTGCCCCTGCTCAACATCGCCGGGCTGCTGCTGCAGGGCCTCAACCTGTCCACCGGCGGCAGCTCGAACGTCGGGCGCTCGCTCGCGGTGATCGCGGTGGGCGCGGTCGTGTCGCTGGGAGTGTCCCTCACCTCCGCCGTGAAGCGCGGGCGCGACATGGGCTACAAGCCCATGTCCACGATCGGTCTCGTGGGGCTGTCCGTCATGCTCGGCCCGGCGATCCTGCTGCTGGCCCTGTACTTCGCCTTCGCCCCGACCGACCCGCGCGCGGAGGGCGAGAGCATCCCGCTCGGGGTGCGCTGGCTCTGGGCCCCGGTGCTGCTGGTGGCGCCCTGGATGGCGCTGCTGGTGGCCTCGTCGCTGCGCTGAACCCTCGCGATGCCACGGCGCCCCAGCCCCCTGCCACCCGCCTGATTCGTCCACGCCCCACACGGAAGCCCGCCCATGCAGATCCTCCACTTCGACAACATCGTCCTCACCGTCGAGGACCTCGACGCCACCTGCCGCTTCTGTGAACAAGTCCATTAACATCGATCACGCGGATGCCTGGGGGCGCCGGGAACGGAAGCCGGGTGTCGTTGGAAGCGGATAGTGACGAATCGCGTGCGCGAGGACGATGGATGCCCGCCACCACTGGCAGGAGTGTGGCTCACCTTGAACAGTCGCGAAGGACTTGGACGATGACGACAACGAAGGAAGTTCTCGACAGCCACCTGGCGCATTTCGGCGCCGGGGACCTCGAAGGCACCCTCTCCGACTACGCGCCGGATGCCGTCCTCTTCACCCCGGACGGACCGCGCAAGGGGCGTGACGCGATTCGACCCTTCTACCAGGCGATGCTCGCGGAGTTCGGCAAGCCGGGCGCCGCGTTCAGCATGAAGCTGCAGTGCGTGGAGGGTGACTACGCCTACACCGTCTGGACGGCCGAGACGGCCGACAACGTGTACGAGGTGGCCTCGGCCACCTTCGTCGTGCGGGACGGCAGGATCGTGGCGCACTCCTTCGCAGGCAAGCTCACCCCCAGGCGCTGAGAACCCGCCCTCGACACCCGGGGCGCGGCCCGGTCCGCGCGCGCGCACCGTGGCACCCCTGCCGCCCGTCCCGCCCGTGGCCGCGCCGCGCGCCGGACGCCGCATTGAGCCGGTGTCGCGCGTGTGCTACCGTCGAAAGCCATTGATCTTCTGAAGGAATCGCGCGCTGTCGCGGTTCACGGTGACGGGCATGGACGAGGGGGGCGTCAGACGCAAGCTCGCGGCGATCCTGGTTGCCGACGCGGCCCACTTTTCGCGCCTCATGGCCGACGACGAGGCGGCGACGGTACAGGCCCTCAACGCCAGCCGTGCGCTGTTCCGGGAACGCATCCAGGCCCACGGTGGGCACCTGGTGGATACCGCCGGCGACAGCGTCCTGTCCGAGTTTCCCAGCGCCGTTGACGCGGTGGCCTGTGCGGTCGAGATCCAGCAAGCCCTTGCCGAGCGCAACGCGCGCTTGCCCGACCATCGGCGCATGCCCTTCCGCATCGGGGTCAACATCGGCGACGTGATCGTCCAGGACGACGGCACGCTCTATGGCGATGGCGTGAACGTGGCGGCGCGCATCCAGGCGCTCGCCGAACCGGGCGGGATCGCGCTGTCCGAGGACACGCATCGTCTCGTGGCAGGCAAGCTCCACGTCGACTTCACGTATGCCGGCGAGCACGCGGTGAAGAACATCGCGCGGCCGGTGCGGATCTGGCGGGCGCTCGTCGCCGGGCAGGCGGCCCCCGCGACCTCGCCGCCGCCAGGGATGCCCTTCAAGCCCTCGATCGCTGTTCTGCCGTTCGACAACATGAGCGGGGACCCGGAGCAGGAGTTCTTCGCCGACGGACTCGCGGAAGACCTCATCACCGCACTGTCACGGATCCACTGGCTGTTCGTGAGCGCCCGAAACTCGAGCTTCACCTTCAAGGGTGCGGCCGTGAGCATCCGGGAAGTGGCGCGGGTGCTCGGCGTGCGCTACGTCGTCGAGGGCAGCGTCCGCAAGGCCGGTAACCGCATCCGGGTGACCGCGCAGCTGATCGACGCGGAAACGGGCAACCACGTCTGGGCGACGCGCTTCGACCGCGAGATCGCCGACATCTTCGCCATCCAGGACGAGATTTCCGAGGCCCTGGCCGCTTCGATCGAACCGGAGATCGGGCAGGTCGAGCGCGAGCGCGCCCGTCGCAAGGCGCCGGAGAACCTCGACTGCTGGGAGCACTACCAGCGCGGGCTGTGGCACCTCTACAAGTTCAGTGCCGCCGAGAATGCCGAGGCCAGGCGCCTCCTGCAGCGCGCCATCGAACTCGACCCGGAGTTCGGTCCCGCCCATACCGGCCTGGGCTACGCCCACTTCCTCGACGCCATCATGGGGTTCGGGGGGGATTCGCACCAGTGCATCCAGGACGCGTATCGCGTCACCCGCCATGCCCTCGTCCTTGACGATCGGGACGCGCTCGCGCACTACACACTGGGGCGGCTCTACATGCTGCTCGGCGATCCGGAGCAGTCGCGCATCCAGTCCCAGCGCGCCGTGGAGCTGAACCCGAGCCTCGCGGTGGCCCACTTCGGCCTTGGGCATGCGCTGATGCTGCTGGGGCAGGCGGAGCAGGGGGTGGCCGAGTTCGACGCCGCGATCCGGTTGAGTCCGCGCGACCCGGTGCTATGGGCCTTCGAATGCACCAAGGCGCACGCGCTCGTCATGCTCGGTCGATACGAGGAAGCGGTCGAGTGGGCGCGGCGCTCGACGCGCCACCCCACGGCGGGCGTGTGGGCCAGTATCGCGCTCGCGAACGCGCTCGGTCACGCCGGCGACCGCGACCAGGCGCGGGCGGCGCTGGCCGATCTCCTGAAGATGAAGCCCGACGTCACGCTGGCCTTCATCAAGAGCCACCTTCCGTTCAACCGCGAGTCGGATTTCGAGCACTACGCCGCCGGGCTGATCAAGGCCGGACTCGAGCCGGGCGGCGCCTGACCTGGATCGTCCCTTCCCCCATCGATCATGAACATCCTCCGCTTCGACCACATCGTCCTCACCGTCGAGGACATCGACGCCACCTGCCGCTTCTACGAGCGCGTGCTGGGCATGCAGACGGTCACCTTCGCCGGCGGGCGCAAGGCGCTGG
>CAZXJW010000287.1:0-4561 GCA_964641005.1 uncultured Rhodocyclaceae bacterium | reverse complement strand
CGGCGTCCTGGCGCATGCGATCCAGCAGCACGGTCTTGCCCACGCCGCGCAGGCCTACCATCAGCAGGCTGCGGGCGGCCATGCCCTTGCGCACGCGCTGCAGGGCCACGCGCACCGCCTCCAGCAGGTCGTCGCGTCCGGCCAGTTCCGGCGGCGGGGTGCCGGCGCCAGGGGCGTATGGGTTGTCCACCGGGTTCATCACGGCAATCTATGCCCTTCTTACAAGGTTTTCAATGAACTCGTAAAATCTCTAATCTCACTAGCGGCGGGACTTCCGGGCGCCGGTCCGGTCGAAGCCCCGTCATCGAGATCCACCCGGAGCCTTCATGCACGAGCCCGACGACCCCCTCTTCAATCCCTCGCGCCATTCTTCCTTCCGGGAGGTGCTGGAGGTGAGCCTGTCCCGCCGCCGGCTGCTGAAAGGTGGAGTGGCGGCGGTGGCGGCGGGCCTTGCAGGGGCCGGTTCCGGGTTGCGGCTGGCCGAGGCCGCCGCGCCTTCGGCGCTGCTGGGCTTCGAGGGCGTGCCGGTGGCCACGGACGATGCGGTGCACCTTTCTCCGGGCTACGTGGCCGAGGTGATCTACGCCTGGGGTGACCCGGTGTCCGACGGCCCGGCCTTCGCGCCGGATGCCTCCAACTCGGCCGAGGAGCAGGCGCTCCAGGCCGGCATGCACCACGACGGCATGCATTTCTTCCCGCTGCCCGCCGGGCCGGGCGAGCGCCATCGCGGCCTGCTGGTGGTGAACCACGAGTACGCCGACGACGGCCTGCTGCACCCCGACGGCATGCGAACCTGGAGCGCGGACAAGGTGCGCAAGTGCCAGGCGGCCCACGGCGTGTCCATCGTGGAGCTGCGCCAGCGCGGCGATGGCGGGTGGGAGGTGGTGCGCCCCTCGCGCTTCGGCCGGCGCATCACCGCCGCCACGCCCATGCGCATCGCCGGCCCGGCCGCCGGGCATCCCTGGCTGCGTACCGCCGCCGACCCCGCCGGCAGGCGCGTGCTGGGCACGTTCAACAACTGCGCCAACGGCCACACGCCCTGGGGCACCTACCTCGCGTGCGAGGAGAACTTCTACGCCTACTTCGCCAACCGCGGCACGATCCCGCCCGAACAGCGCCGCTACGGCATCAGCGAGAAGGGCTTCGGCTACCGCTGGCACGAGCACGACGCGCGCTTCGACGTGCAGCTCGAGCCCAACGAGCCCAACCGCTTCGGCTGGGTGGTGGAGATCGATCCCTTCGATCCGTCCTCCATGCCCGTGAAGCGCACCGCGCTCGGCCGCTTCTGCCACGAGGGGGCGGCCCATGCGCTGGCGCGCGACGGGCGGGTGGTGGTCTACATGGGCGACGACGCGCGCGGCGAGTACATCTACAAGTTCGTCAGCGCGCGCGCCTTCGATCCGGCCGACCCGTCGCGCAACCGCGACCTGCTCGATGAAGGCACGCTGTACGTGGCGCGCTTCGAGGCCGGCGGGGCGGGCCGCTGGATCGCGCTGCGCCACGGCGAGAACGGGCTGGTGGCGCAGAACGGCTTCGCGGGCCAGGCCGAGGTGCTCATCCACGCCCGCCAGGCCGGCGACCGCGTGGGCGCCACCATGATGGACCGGCCCGAGTGGGTGGCGGTGCATCCGCGCACCGGCGAGGTGTACTGCTCGCTCACCAACAACTCGAAGCGCGGCGGCGCCACCGTGAACGCGCCCGACGGCAGCACGCCGGCAGGGTCGGCGAGCCCGCCGGTGGATGCCGCCAATCCGCGCGCCGACAACGTGTTCGGCCACATCATCCGCTGGCACGAGCAGGGTGCGGACGCCGCGGCGGAGCGCTTCGAGTGGGACGTGTTCATCCTGTGCGGCGATCCTGCCCATCCCGACCCGGCCCGGCGCGGCACGGTGAAGGGCGACGGCTTCGGCAGTCCGGACGGACTGTGGGTGGATGCCGATGGCCGGTTGTGGATCGAGACCGACATCTCGCCCACGTCGCTCTACAAGGGCGACTACGCGGCGCTGGGCAACAACGCCATGCTGTGTGCCGACACCGTCACGGGCGAGGTGCGGCGCTTCCTGACTGGGCCGCGCGGCTGCGAGATCACGGGCGTGATCCAGGCGCCCGACCGGCGCACCATGTTCGTGAACATCCAGCACCCGGGCGAGACGCCGGGCGAGCGCAGCAATCCGGACAATCCCACCGCCATCAGCGCATGGCCCGGCGGTGGCCGCCCGCGCTCGGCCACGCTCGCCATCCGACGCGTGGACGGCGGGGTGATCGGGGCGTGAGTGGCAGTCTCACGCGGGCGCAGGCGCCGGGCGGGCGAGCACCAGCACGGGTACCAGCAGCAGCGCCTGCACCACGAAGAACACCACGGCGAAGTTCAGGAATTCCAGGCGCCCCAGCACGTTGACCGCCACCAGCGTGGCCACGCTCAGGCTGCGCGCCGGGAAGGCTACGGCCAGCGTGAGCAGGTCGGCGCGCCCGGCCCGTTGCAGCCCTCCGGCCACCACGCCCACCGCAACGCCGGCCACGGTGAACAGCACGGCCGCCGCGACGATCAGGGCGAGCTGGTCGCGGATGGCCATGGCCTGGGACACGGTCACGCCCGCGAGCAGCGTCACCAGCAGCACGACGCTCAGCCTGCGCAGCCTCCCGGCCCAGCGCTGCACGAAGCCCGGCGCTCGATGGCGGATCGCCATGCCGATGCCGATGGGCAGCACGAGGCCCACGGCGATCTGCAGCATCACCTGCCCGGCCGGCAGCGTGATGGCGTCGCCGCCGCGCAGCAGGGTGCCGAAGGCGAGATTGGCCGTGACGGGCGTCACCAGCAGCGCCAGCACGCTCGAGGCCGTGGTCAGGCTCACCGACAGCGCCACGTTGGCGCGTCCGAGCAGGCTGAAGTAGTTCGAGACGGTGGCCTGGGGTGAGCACGCCACCAGCAGCAGGCCGCCGGCGATGGCGGCGGGCGGGTCGAGCAGCGTGACCACGCCGGCGCCGACGAGCGGCAGCAGCAGCGCCTGCAGCGCGAGCAGGGAAGCGAGCCGGAACGGGGTGCGCAGGATCGCGCGCAGGTCGGCGACGGTGAGTTCGAGGCCCACCAGCGTCATCGCCGTCATGACCAGCAGGGGCAGCGCGGCGAGGAACAGCCTGTCCATCACCGCATTGTGACCCGCGCGGGCGGAGCCGGAAAGAAAAGCGGGCAGCCAGGGGGGAGATCCGGGCTGCCCGACAAATCCCCGTGTGGGGGAGGAGACCTACCTGCAGTAGCGGCGCGCGTCGCACGTCGCTACGGCGTCACTTCATGCATCAGGCATGCCAGAGGATTCCCGCACCCCGGAAACCGGGAAATTTTAATCACACTTATACAATGAGATAGCGACAAATCCGGATAATTCAAACGAGCTATTTGCGCTGACCTTATGGCGCAGAACGAATTTCCGGGTGGCAATCGGGACGCAATTTGTAAAGAACAACTGCCGTTTTTCGGCACCTCCGCGCCGTTGTGCAGAGCGTCACGAGAGGGCCATGGGCTATACTCGCGCGGCCTTTTCACCCGCCCCCCGTCCCAAGCCCCCGCCCATGAAAATCCACGAGTACCAGGCCAAGGAAATCCTCCGGCGCTTCGGCGTCACCACCCCGCGCAGCGTGCCCTGCTTCAGCGTGGACGACGCCATGGCCGCGGCGAAGGAACTCGGCGGCCCCGTCTGGGTGGTGAAGGCCCAGATCCATGCCGGCGGTCGCGGCAAGGGCGGCGGCGTGAAGGTGGCGAAGTCGCTCGACGAGGTGCGTGACTGGTCCTCGAAGATCCTCGGCATGCAGCTCAAGACCCACCAGACCGGCCCCGAAGGCCAGAAGGTGCGCCGGCTGCTCATCGAGGAAGGCGCCGACATCCGCAAGGAGCTCTACGTCGGCATGGTGGTGGACCGCGTCACGCAGAAGTACGTGCTCATGGCCAGCTCCGAGGGTGGCATGGACATCGAGGAGGTGGCCGCCCACACGCCCGAGAAGATCCACAAGGTGGCCGTCGACCCGGTTTCCGGCCTGCGCGACGCCGAGGCCGACGACGTGGCGCGGGGCCTCGGCGTGCCCGAGGCTTCCATCCCCCAGGCGCGCGCCATCCTCCAGTCGCTGTGCACCGCCTGCTGGGAGACCGACGCGGCCCTGGCCGAGATCAACCCGCTCATCCTCACCGGCGACGGCCGCGTGGTCGCGCTCGACGCGAAGATGAACTTCGACTCCAACGCGCTGTTCCGCCACCCCGACATCGTGGCCATGCGCGACCTCGACGAGGAGGACCCGGCCGAGATCGAGGCCTCGAAGTTCGACCTGTCCTACATCTCGCTCGACGGCGACATCGGCTGCCTGGTGAACGGCGCGGGCCTGGCCATGGCCACCATGGACACCATCAAGCTCTATGGCGGCAGCCCGGCCAACTTCCTCGACGTGGGCGGGGGCGCCACCGCCGAGAAGGTCACCGAGGCCTTCAAGATCATGCTGCGCAATCCCAACCTGAAGGCGATCCTGGTCAACATCTTCGGCGGCATCATGAAGTGCGACACCATCGCCACCGGCG
>CAZXJW010000286.1:3245-4588 GCA_964641005.1 uncultured Rhodocyclaceae bacterium | reverse complement strand
GCCTACATGATGGACACGGTCGGGAACAAGGCGGCCATGGCCGAGATCGCGATGATCAAGGTGATCGCGCCGAACATGGCCCAGCGGGTGATCGACTGGGCGATCCAGGCCCACGGCGGCGGCGGCGTGTCGCAGGCTTTCCCGCTGTCGTGGATGTACGCCTGGAACCGCACGCTGCGGCTCGCGGACGGCCCGGACGAGGTGCACCGCAACCAGATCGCCAAGCTCGAGCTGCGCAAGCACGCGCATCGCTGAGGCGGCCATGAGCGAGATCCGGCTGTGCGGCTTCGCCGCGAGCAACTACTACAACAAGGTCAAGCTGGCGCTGCTCGAGAAGGGCGTGCCCTTCGAGGAGGAGCTGGTCTATCCGTCGAAGGACCCGGTGTTGCTGGCGGACTCGCCCATGGGCAAGGTGCCGTTCCTGCGTCTTCCCGGGGGCAGCCTGGCCGAGTCGCAGGCGATCGTGGAGTACATCGAGGACCGCTTCCCGGTGCCGCCGCTGTATCCGGCCGACCCGCTGGCCAGGGCGCGGGTGCGCGAACTCATCGAGTTCATCGAGCTGCACCTCGAGCTGCCTGCCCGGCGCCTGTACGGCGAGGCGTTCTTCGGTGGCAAGGCCTCCGACGACACCAAGGCGGAGGTGCGCGCGCTGCTGGACCGCGGGCTGGCGGCCTTCGGCCGCCTCGCGAAGTTCGAGCCTCACGTGGCAGGCCCGGACTTCAGCCACGCCGACTGCGCGGCGATGGTCCACCTGCCGCTGGTGAGCGGCGTGGGCAAGCTGGTGTTCGGAGTGGACCTGGTGGCCGAGGCGGTGCCGCGGGCGCCGGCCTATCTCAAGGAAATGGCGGCGAGGCCCTCCGCGCAGAAGGTGAATGCGGAGCGGAAGGCCGCCATGGACGCCTTCATCGCCTACCGGCGCGCCCGGGCGGCCGGCTGACGATGCGATGCCTGGACGGCGCGTGCATTGTCCATGCTGGGTTGTTCAACCGTCGTTTTTGCGTTGCAACATGAGCTAAGTGTCGGGCGCGAAAGGTTGCGGTCCGGCATTGCGGAACCTGCTGCGGCAGTGCCGCGAACCTTCTCGTTGTATCGCCAAAAACATAAGGCGATTCAACGTGTTCGGCGGGGGCGGAAAGTGTTGAAAGCCCTTGAGCCTTCGTGTAGCTTCCCGCCGTCTTGCAGTAGTGTAGGACGGCGTAGTTCAACAACCACCCACCTCGTAACTGATCGATAAGGGGGAGTCTCGAAAATGATGATTGCCTTCAACCTCAACGGGAAAGCGACTAGCGTCGACGTCGCGCCCGATACCCCGCTCCTCTGGGTCCTGCGCGACACTCTGGGCA
>CAZXJW010000286.1:0-3235 GCA_964641005.1 uncultured Rhodocyclaceae bacterium | reverse complement strand
CGTGGCCGGCCAGAAGATCACCACGATCGAAGGCCTCGCCGCCAACCACCCGGTGAAGAAGGCCTGGGCAGCGCTGGACGTTCCCCAGTGCGGCTATTGCCAGCCTGGCCAGATGATGCAGGCCGCCGCCCTGGTCGCGCAGAACAAGCGCCCGACCGATGCCGACATCGACGGCTGGATGGCCGGGAACATCTGCCGCTGCGGCACCTACGTTCGCATCCGCGCGGCCGTCAAAGAAGCCGCGAAGATGGCGTAACCGGAGACACACGAACATGGAACAGATCAACAAGCCCGCTCGCCGCGACTTCCTGAAGGCCTCCGCCGCCGTCGGTGGTGGTCTGACCCTCGGCATGTACCTGCCCCTCGGCTCGAAGGTTGCCGAGGCCCAGGCCGCGACCCACTCGCCCAACGCGTGGATCAAGATCGGCACCGACAACTCCATCACCATCATGTGCGCCCGCTCCGAGATGGGCCAGGACGTCTACACGTCCATGCCGCTGCTGGTGGCCGAGGAGCTCGAGGTCGACGTGAACAAGGTGAAGGTGGAGTTCGCTCCCCCCGCCGAGGTCTACATCAACAGCCTGCTGGGCGGTCAGCTCACCGGTGGTTCCACCGCCGTGCGCGACGCCTGGGAGAAGCTCCGCAAGGCCGGTGCCTCCGCCCGCATGATGCTGGTCGGTGCCGCTGCCAAGCAG
Source organism: uncultured Rhodocyclaceae bacterium (assembly GCA_964641005.1). Taxonomy (GTDB): domain Bacteria; phylum Pseudomonadota; class Gammaproteobacteria; order Burkholderiales. The sequence goes on along the minus strand of CAZXJW010000286.1, from coordinate 2,540 downwards.
TGGGGCGCCGATCCCGCGCAGTGCAAGGCCGCCGGTGGCGCCATCACCGGGCCTGGCGGCAAGCGCCTGACCTACGGCCAGGTTGCCGAGGCTGCCTCCAAGATGGAAGTGCCCAAGGACGTGCCGCTGAAGCCGGTCGCCGAGTTCAAGCAGGTCGGCAACAAGGCCCAGAAGCGCCTGGACACGCCCGCCAAGGTGGCCGGCACCGCGACCTTCGGCATCGACGTCAAGGTCCCCGGCATGATGTACGCCGCGGTCGCCATGCCCCCGATGATCGGCGGCAAGGTTGCCAGCTACGACGACACCCGCGCCAAGAACATGCCCGGCGTGAAGGCCGTGGTGCAGTACAGCCGTGGCGTGGCCGTGGTGGCCGATTCCTACTGGCAGGCCAAGAAGGCCAAGGATCTCCTCGAGATCACCTGGGACGAAGGCCCCAACGCCAACAACGACATGCGCAAGGTGTGGGCCGGCCTCAAGGAAGCGGCTGCCCAGCCCGGCGCCGTGTTCCGCGAGGGTGGTGATGCCGACGGCGCCATGAAGCAGGCCGGCGTGAAGGTGTACGAAGCCACCTACCAGCTGCCCTTCCTGTCCCACTCGCCGATGGAGCCCATGAACACCGTGGCCGACGTCCGCGCGGACAAGGCCGTGATCATCACGCCGACCCAGTTCCAGCAGCTGGTGCCGTTCGTGGTGGCCGGTGCCACGGGCCTCAAGCCCGAGCAGGTCGAGGCGATTACCACCTTCCTGGGTGGCGGCTTCGGTCGTCGCGTGGAAGTGGATTACACCATCGACGCGGCCGAGATCTCCAAGGCCGTGGGCGCCCCGGTGAAGATGGTCTGGAGCCGTGAAGACGACATGACCCACGACTCCTATCGTCCGGGCGGCATCTACACCGCCTCCGCGGCGATCGGCTCGAAGGGTGAACTGGTGGCGTTCCGCTTCCACGGGACCAGCCCGTCCATCTCCTCGCGCCTGTTCCCGAGCATCGTGAAGGATGGCATCGACCCGTTCTCGGTCGAGGCGATCGACAACTTCCCGTACAAGTTCGCGAACCACAAGCTCACCTACCAGATGCACGACGCGGGGATCACCCCGGGTTACTGGCGTGGTGTGTCGCACAACCTCAACTGCTACGTGGTCGAGGGCTTCATGGACGAGCTTGCCCATGCCCTGGGCAAGGACCCCATCGCCTTCCGCGTCGCGAACCTGCAGATGGAAGCGGAGAAGCACGCCTGGTCCGGTCTTTCCGCCGGCACCTCGGTGGGCCCGCGCCTGAAGGCGGTGCTGGAAGACGTGAAGGGCAAGTCCGGCTGGGGTGCCAAGATGCCGGAAGGCCGCGGCATGGGCGTGGCCTGCATGGAAGGCTACAACACCGTGATGGCGTGCGTGGTCGAGGTGACCGTCTCGAAGAACTACGACGTGAGCATCGACAAGGTCACCTACTCCATCGACGCCGGTCCGCTGATCCACCCCGACCAGGCCCTGGCCCAGGTCGAGTCGTCCACGATCTTCGGCCAGTCCGCGTGCATGTTCGGCGAGATCACCGTGAAGAACGGTGGTGTCGAGCAGTCGAACTTCGACACGTATCGCGTCGTCCGCAACAACGAAGCGCCCAAGGCCATCACGGTGAACTGGCTCCCGGCCGCCAAGGACCAGCCCCCGGGCGGCCTGGGCGAGCCCGCCACCGCCGTGGTCCAGGCGGCGATTGGCAACGCCATCTTCGCTGCCACGGGCATCCGCGTGCGTCGCATGCCGTTCACGCCTGAGAGCATCAAGGCGGCGGCCGACCCGCGCATGACGATGAAGCCGAAGAACATCTAAGCTTCCCGTCATCGGCAGTACCTTCCGGCCTCGACGTTCCGCCCTTACGGGCGGGGCGTTGAGGCCGGATTCCTTTTGAGGCATCCTCCTGTTTCTTCGGGCTGTTCGGGCCCGGCCACCGATTCGGGTTCTCCATGGACAGCGTCGATCTGCAGGTGCTTCGCAGCACCGAACAATGGCTTCGCGAAGGCCGCGGCGTGGTGCTCGCCACCGTCACGGAGACCTGGGGTTCGTCGCCCCGTCCCCCGGGCGCGATGCTCGCCGTGCGCGACGACGGCCTCGTGGCGGGGTCGGTCTCCGGCGGTTGCGTGGAGGACGACCTGATCGACAAGGTGCGCTCCCGGTCGCTCGCGGTGGAGCGCCCCGAGACCACCATCTACGGCATCAGCAAGGAAGACGCGCAGCGTTTCGGCCTGCCCTGCGGCGGACGCCTGCAACTCGTCCTCGAGCCGGTGCGCGACGCCGCCAGCATCACGGGTGTCCTGGCGGCCATCGACCGGCACGAGCTGGTCTCGCGCACCCTGGACATGCGCAGTGGCGCGGCGGTGCTGGATCCCGCCTCGCGCAGCGACACGCTCTCCTTCGACGGTGAACGCCTCGTCACCATCCATGGACCGCGCTGGCGTCTTCTCGTGATCGGCGCCGGGCAGCTGTCCAAGTACGTGGCCCAGATGGCCCAGGCGCTGGACTACGAGGTCATCGTCTGCGATCCGCGGGCG
>CAZXJW010000285.1:0-4605 GCA_964641005.1 uncultured Rhodocyclaceae bacterium | reverse complement strand
CGCCTTTAGCGGTGGCCCTTGTCCTGTTCCCGCTTGTGGGCCACCAGCGCCATCAGCCGGCGGTCTCGCCATGCCTCGCGCTCGGCGTGCCGATCGCGCGGCATGAGCGCGCGGCGCTGCGCCTCGACCTTGCGTACCAGTTCGCCTTCCCAGCGCGGCGGCGTCGAGCCCTGCATCATGGCGTGCATCTTGCCCCCGAAGCGCACCGCGTAGTCGGCCACGCCGCCGGGCGCGTTCAGGTCGATGGTCTCGAAGGGACCCATGAAGGCCCACCGCAGCCCGAGCCCGTCGCGGATGCACTTGTCCACGTCGTCCACGGACACGACGCCCTGGTCCACCAGCGACCAGGCCTCCAGCAGCAGGGCGGCCTGCAGGCGGTTCAGCACGAAGCCCTCGATCTCGCGGTTGACCATCACCGGCACCTGGCCCACGCGCTCCTGCAGCGAACGGGTGCGCTCCACCACCTCCGGGCTGGTGAAGGGCGCGGGCGAGATCTCCACCACGGGCACCAGGTGCGGGGGATTGACCGGGTGGGCCACGATGCAGCGCGCGCGTCCTGGCACGTGGCCGGCGAATCGCGAGGTCTGGATGGTGGAGGTGGAGGAGGCGAGGATGCAGTGCGGCGGCGCGGCGGCGTCCAGGGCGGAGAACACCCCTTTCTTCACCGTCTCGTCCTCGGACGTGTTCTCCTGCACGTAGTCGGCGTCGCCCACGGCCGCCTCGAGGCTGGGCGCGGCGGTGATGCGTGCAGCGACCGTGGCCGGCGCCTCGTCCACCAGGCCGGCGCGGCGCAGGTCGTGCAGGCCTTCCAGGATCAGGGACAGGGCCTTGTCCACCGCACCCGGAGCGGTGTCGTGCAGCTTCACGGCATGCCCGGCTCGGGCGTACACCGTCGCCCATGCCCGGCCGATGAGGCCGGAGCCGATGACTGCGATGCGTTCCACGGGCGCGCTCACGCGAGCGTCTCGACGTTGCCGCACACGGGGATGGCCTGGCCACTGATGTGGCGGCCCGCGTCCGAGGCAAGGAAAAGCGCGGCGTTGGCGATGTCCTGGGCCGTCACCATGGTGCGCATGGACACGGCCTGCACCATGCGATGCTTCTGCTCCTCGACCGAGATGCCCAGCGCCTGTGCCTTGGCGGCAGCCACGCGGTCGATGCGTTCGCCCTCCACGATGCCCGGCTGGATGCAGTTCACGCGCACCCGGTCGGGGCCGGCCTCGATGGCCAGGCTGGCGGTGTAGCCCACCACGCCCCACTTGGCGGCGGCATAGGGCGAGCGCAGCGGAAAGCCGAGCCGGCCGGCAGTGGAGGACAGGTTGATGATGCTGCCCCCGCCGGCGGCCTTGATCATGGGCATGGCCAGGCGCGTGCAGAGGAACATGCCGTCCAGGTTCACCGCCAGGCAGCGGCGCCAGTCCTCCAGGGAAATGTCCTCCACCTTGCCCGTGGGACCGGCGACGCCGGCGTTGTTCACCAGCACGTCGAGGCCACCGAGGATGCGCTTCACGTCGCTGAACAGTACCTCCACCTGGGCGGGGTCGGAAACGTCGCAGCGGCTGGTGCTGATGGCGGGGCGCGCGCGGGCACAGGCCTTCAGCGCCGCCTCGTCCACGTCGCACACGTGCACCTGGGCGCCTGCGTCGGCGAAGGTCTCGGCGATCACGCGGCCGATCCCGCCGGCGCCGGCGGTGACGAGCACGCGACGGCCCGCGACCGAAAGGTCCGGTTTCATGGCTCTCTCCCTGTTGTCGTTGGTGTGTCGAAGGGGATCGATTCTAGGCCCGCCAGCTACTTCGCCGGGGAGGCTCAGGCGCCGTGCACGCCGCAGGGCTGGTCCGGGCAGAGGAACACCTCCACCGTCACGTGACCGAGTCCCTTCAACCCGTCGAGCAGGCCCTTGTAGTGCTCGGCGGAACGGGGCTGGTGCGTGACCACGGACAGGATCAGCGCGCGGTTGCCGGCGCCGATGTCCCACAGCCTGAGGTCGGCCACGCGGTTGTCGGCGTCGGCCTCGATGCGGCGCACGATCTCGGCGCGAAGGGCGCCATCGTCCTGGGCGTCGAGCAGCACCCGGCCGGTGACCTTCAGCAGGCCCCAGGCCCACCAGCCGATGATGACGGAAGCGGCGATCGCCACCGCGGGATCGAGCCAGACCCAGCCGGCGAACTTGCCGGCCACCAGCGCCGCGATCGCCAGCACCGAGGTCAGGGCATCCGCGATCACGTGCAGGTAGGCTGCGCGCAGGTTGTGGTCGTGGTGGTCGTGCTGGTCGTGGGCGTGATCGTGACGATGTCCATGGTCGTGACGGTGTCCATGGTCGTGATGATGGCCGTGGTCGTGTGCATGGTCGTTTCCTGGCGCGGACAGCAGCAGGGCGCTGGCCAGATTCACGGCCAGGCCGATGACCGCGACCACGATCGCCTCGTTGAACTGGACCTCGACCGGGTCCACGAGGCGACCGACCGACTCCGCGGCCATCAGCACGGCGACCATCGCGAGCAGGAGCGCGCTGGCGAAGCCCGCCAGCGCGCTGACCTTGCCGGTGCCGAAGCTGAAGCGCTCGCTGGCGGAGTGGCGGCGGGCGAAGGCGTAGGCGAAAGCCGCGATCCCGAGCGCCGCGGCGTGGGAGCCCATGTGCCAGCCGTCGGCCGTGAGGGCCATGGACCCGGTCCACCAGCCGGCAACCAGTTCCACGACCATGGTGGCAACCGTGAGCGCGAACACCAGCCGCGCCTTGCGCTCGGCGCCGTGGTGATGGCCTGGCAGGGCCGCGCGGGCCTGTTGCCAGCGTTCGAGGGGGGCGTGCTGGTGCATGGAACGAACGTGGGGACGGCCGATTCTATCGGTTCGGGGGACGACCGGCGGGGAGCGCACCAAACCGCGCCCGAATCCGGCCACCTTTTGCGCGCGCCGGACCAGGCGGAGTGCCGCGTCCGGGCCGGTGGCTCGAACACATGATGCGCCGATCGTCGCGGGGACGGGGCCGACAGCGTCGCCGTCCGCCGCGAAGACACGGGCGCGGCTTCAGGCGGCTACAGGTCCTCGCGTTGCCACTCGTACGAGAACTTGCTGATCTTGAGGATCAGGAAGGTCTCGACATTGGTGATCCCCGGGATCGCCCCCAGCTGGTCCAGCGTGAAGCGCAGCAGGTGCTCGTTGTCCGAGAAGAAGGCCTCGACCATCACGTCGAAACGTCCGGTCGAGAAACCCACGTAGCGGACCTCCGGCAGGGACGCCAGCCGCTCGCCGACCTCCTTCATGGCCGGCAGCGCGACCGAGAGCCCCAGGATCGCCGACACGGTGTATCCCGCCAGCTTCGGCGTGGGCACGGCCACGATCTCGATGAGGCCGTCGCCCAGCAGGCTGGCGATGCGCTTGCGCACGGTGGTTTCCGTGACGCCCAGTGAACGGGCGATCTCGACGTTGCTGGCGCGGCCGTCCTTTCGCAGCAGCTTGAGGATCGCCCGGTCGGTGGAGTCGATCGGACGTTCCTCGTCCGCTCGCTGGGGGCGTCGGGTGTCCGGCAGGGATGCCATGGCGGGAGCTCCGGTTGCCCGGATCGCTTCAATAGACCTTCGTCTCCGCGAGTCGTGCGTACAGGTCGGGGCGATTACGCCGTATCACCATGGTGCGGACGAGGCCGACGACGAAGGTGACCGGCAGGAACGACAACAGCACGTAGTTTATCGCTCCGGGCTGACCCGTGAAGTACTCGAAGTTGGAGATGACCAGCCACGACGCGATCAGCAGCGCGACCGCGCTGATCGTGGGCGCCACCAGCGTGCTCCAGGTGGTCAGTCCGTGGGGGCCTGCGCGGAGACGGAAGTACGCGACGATCGCCGCGCTGCAGAGGGCCTGGAGGACGATGATCGCGATCACGCCGGGCGCGACGCCGAGGAGAAAGATCTGCAGGTAGGGGTCGGCTCCCAGGATCGCGCAGGCTGCGATGACGATGGCCGCGATGCCCGTCATCGTCCAGCTGGCGACGTAGGGCGAACCGTGTCTCGCATGTGCCCGACCCAGCGCCGAGGGGAGCATGTTCTCCCGGCCGAGTGCGAACAGGTACCGGCTCGCCGTGTTGTGAAACGCGAGCACGGAGGCGAACGCGCTCGTGACGAGGAGGACTTCGGTCACCACGACCGCGGGCCGCCCGACGTAGGCCTCCATCGCCGCGAAGACCAGTCCGACGGGGTCGGCCGTGGCCGCGGCCGTGATCTTGGAACTGCCGAAGGCGATCGCCACGATCCAGGCCATGAACGTGTAGAACAGCGTCAGGAAACCCACCGCCAGGTAGACCGCCCGGGGAAGGGTCCTGACCGGGTCCCGGGCCTCTTCGGAATAGATCGCCGTGGACTCGAAACCGATGAAGGCTCCAAAGACGATCGCGAACATGGCGCCGGCGCCAGCCCCGGCGAAGATGGTGGAGGGAAGGAAGCCCGAGAAATCGACGCCCTCGGCCCCCCCCTTCAGAAGCACGGGCACGGCGAGCGCGAGCAGGACGACCACTTCCGCGAGCAGTGCGGTTCCGAGCACCTTCGCGCTGAGCGAGATCTGCCGGTGGCCGAGGAAGGCCACGATGGCGATCGCGGCGAAGGACAGCAC
>CAZXJW010000284.1:0-4611 GCA_964641005.1 uncultured Rhodocyclaceae bacterium | reverse complement strand
CATCCACTCGGTGGTGTTCGGCGGCTTCGCCTCCCACAGCCTGGCCACGCGCATCGACGACGCGCGCCCCAAGCTGGTGGTCTCGGCCGACGCCGGCATGCGCGCCGGCAAGGTGGTGCCCTACAAGCACCTGCTCGACGAGGCCATCCGGCTGGCTGCCTCGAAGCCCGAGCACGTGCTGCTGTTCAACCGCGACCTCGACCCCGGCTTCCACCGCGAGAGGCCGCGCGACGTGGACTGGCACGCGCTGCGCGAGCAGCACTTCCACGCCGAGGTGCCGGTGGAGTGGATGGAATCGAACGAGCCCAGCTACATCCTCTACACCTCGGGGACCACGGGCAGGCCCAAGGGCGTGCAGCGCGACACCGGCGGCTACGCCGTGGCGCTGGCGGCCTCCATGCGTCACATCTACTGTGGCGCGCCTGGCGAGACCATGTTCACCACCTCGGACATCGGCTGGGTGGTGGGGCACTCCTACATCGTCTACGGGCCGCTCATCGCGGGCATGACCACCATCTTCTACGAGGGGACGCCAGTCCGGCCCGACCCGGGCATCTGGTGGAGCCTGGTGGAGAAGCATCGCGTGAGCGTCATGTTCTCCGCGCCCACCGCGATCCGCGTGCTCAAGAAGCAGGACCCGGCCTTTGTCACGAGGCACGACCTGTCCTCGCTGCGCCACCTGTTCCTGGCCGGCGAGCCCCTCGACGAGCCTACTCACCGCTGGATCAGCGAGCTGCTGGGCAAGCCCGTGATCGACCACTACTGGCAGACCGAGACGGGCTGGCCGATGCTCACCGCGATGCCGGGGGTGGAGGCGACGTCCATCAAGTTCGGCAGCCCGGCCTTTCCGGCCTACGGCTACGACCTGCGGCTGCTGCGCGAGGCCGACGCCTCGGAGGCCGGCGCCGACGAGAAAGCCGTGGTGGCGGTGGTGCCACCGCTGCCGCCGGGCTGCCTGTCCACGGTGTGGGGCGACGACGAGCGCTTCGTGAAGACGTACTTCTCCATGTTCCGCGACCGGCAGGTGTACTCGTCCTTCGACTGGGGCATCCGAGACGCGGAGGGATACCACTACATCCTGGGGCGCACCGACGACGTCATCAACGTCGCGGGGCACCGTCTGGGCACGCGAGAGATCGAGGAAGCCGTGCAGGCCCACGCCGCGGTGGCGGAGGTGGCCGTGGTGGGCGTGGCCGACGCGCTGAAGGGGCAGATGCCGCTTGCCTTCGCGGTGCTGAAGGATCCCTCGAAGGCGGCCACGCCCGAGGCGCGCGCCGCGCTGGAGGAGGAGGTGATGGCCACCGTGGACGGCCAGCTCGGCGCCATCGCGCGACCGGCGCGCGTGCACTTCGTGACGCTGCTTCCCAAGACGCGCTCGGGCAAGCTGCTGCGCCGGAGCATCCAGGCGCTGGCGGAAGGGCGTGATCCGGGCGACCTGACCACGCTGGAGGATCCGGCCGCGCTGGAGCAGATCCGCGCCGCAACGGCCGCGCCGCCGGCCTGACCCGGGCAGGGGAGGGCCGGAAGAAAAAAGGCGCGGCCTCGGCCGCGCCCCTCGTCCCGATGCCGCGAACGGCGCCGCGTCACTCCTTGCGGTGGTTGCGCGGGTCGTCGTCCTCGTGGACGTAATTCAGCGTCGTGGGCCCGGTGCCGCGTTCCTCGAGGATCACCGCCGTGCGCGCCCAGCCGAAGTAGGGCTTGTTGGCCTCCTTCTGGATGACGGCGCCGGCCTTGAACTCGTCCATCTGCTTCCAGTTGTAGCTCTCGCCCTGGGCGATCCAGAACGTGCCCTTGATGATGACCAGTTCGCGCGCATCAGGGTGGACTGCGGGAGCGAAGCGCATCCCGGAGGGCGTTCGGTAACGCACCACGTAGGGGCCTTCCTTGGACGGATCGCCGGAGACGACGGCCACTTCCACCGGGCGTGGGATGCCCGGGACGAACTCCCACTTGAGCTCTTCCTCGGCAGCGGCCGGGACGGATGCGGCGGTGGCCAGCGCGAGGATGCCGGCGGCCAGGATTCGGGTGTGGAACATGATGGTGCTCTCCAGTTGCCTTGTTCGGAACCTCCCCGGGCCATCCCCCCGTTGGAGTGGCGGGGATTATGGCACAGGCCCCGCGGCAACCGTGCCGTCAGCGGCCGTGGCGCGGGTCCTCCTCGGCGTGCACGTACGCGATGCCCGTGGGCCCCGTGCCCTGTTCCTGGACGATCACGTCGGTGACCGCAACGCTGTAGTGGGGCGCGTTGGCGGCGGTGACGTAGAAGCTGCCGGTGGGGTACTCCGTGGCGGCGTCCACGTCCAGGCGTTCCCCCACCGCGGAGCGGTAGGTGCCCTCGAGCACGGTCACCCAGCGTTCGTCCGGGTGGCGGTGGGCCGGCAGCCTCGTGCCGGCGGGCATGCGGGCCCGGAACACGTAGGGGCCTGGTTTCGATGGGTCGCCGTAGACCACGGCGAGCTCGATGGCCCTGGGGATGGAGGCGGGGTTGGCCCACCGCAGGTCCTTCGGGAAGACGTTGGTCATGGGTTCCAGGTCTCCCCGTGCGAGGGGGCCTGCCGAAAGCAGCGCGGCGAACAGCAGGGCCTGCAGCGGCGTAGCGAGGCGGGTCATGGGGGGTCTCCCGAGGAACGTGTGTCCGGATGCTAGCACCGTGGCGCGCGACGCCCACGCCGCGTTGCCCGGCGGACTGCCTTCAGGGAGCGTGCCGCTCGGCCCCGGCGTGGAGCGCGTGGTGAAAGGCCAGCGTGGCACGCAGCACGTGGCGCTTCCCGTTGGTGCACGGCGATGATGCGAGCAGGGCTTTCATCACGCCCATTGCGATGACATGGCGCGAGAGACACCCGGTATGGGGTTCGAAGAGTCGGGGAGCCGGAACCGGTTCGGCCATGGGCCGCGAAATGGCGGAGAGGGCGGGATTCGAACCCGCGTTAGGCTATTAACCTAAACACGCTTTCCAGGCGTGCGACTTAAACCACTCATCCACCTCTCCGCTGGGCCTGGGAAGACCGGTGCTGCGAGACATCGCGGACGGTGGCGCCGTGGTCGGGCAACCCGCGAAGGGCGCGAAGTCTACCAAAACAAAGGGGCGCGGAAAACCGCGCCCCTTCAGGCCCTTGGCCGGGCAGGGCGTTACTTGATCGGTTGCTTGAGCTGCGCCAGGATCGCCGGGTTCTCCAGCGTGGAGACGTCCTGGGTGATCTCCTCGCCCTTGGCGAGCGCGCGCAGCAGCCGGCGCATGATCTTGCCGGACCGGGTCTTGGGCAGGTTGTCGCCGAAGCGGATCTCGTCGGGCTTGGCGATGGGGCCGATCTCCTGGCCCACCCAGTTGCGCAGCGTGGTGGCGATCTCCTGGGCAGCTGCCCCCTCGGGACGCGCGCCCTTGAGCACCACGAAGGCCACCACGGCCTCGCCCTTGATGTCGTGGGGCTTGCCCACCACGGCGGCCTCGGCCACCAGCGGGTTGGCCACCAGCGCCGACTCGATCTCCATGGTGCCCAGGCGATGGCCCGAGACGTTCAGCACGTCGTCGATGCGGCCCATGATCCAGAAGTAGCCGTCCGCATCGCGGTTGGCGCCGTCGCCCGCGAGGTAGAAGCGGCCCTGGAAGTCGTCGGGGTAGTAGCTCTTGCGGAAGCGCTCCGGGTCGCCCCAGATGGTGCGGATCATGGAGGGCCAGGGCTTCTTGATCACGAGGATCCCGCCCTTGCCCTTCTCCACGTCCTGGCCGGTCTCGTCCACCACCGCGGCCATGATGCCGGGAAGGGGGAAGGTGCAGGAGCCGGGCTTGAGGGGCGTGGCGCCGGGCAGGGGCGTGATCATGTGACCGCCGGTCTCGGTCTGCCACCAGGTGTCCACGATGGGGCAGCGCGAGCCGCCCACCTGGGTGTGGTACCACATCCACGCCTCGGGATTGATGGGCTCGCCCACCGAGCCGAGCAGGCGCAGCGAGGACAGGTCGTACTTCGACGGGGCGCAGGCCGGGGTGGCCTCGGAGGCCTTGATGAGCGAGCGGATCGCCGTGGGCGCGGTGTAGAAGATGGTGACCTTGTGGTCCTGGATCATCTTCCAGAAGCGGCCGGCGTCCGGATACGTGGGCACGCCCTCGAACATGATCTCGGTGGCGCCGCAGGCCAGCGGCCCGTAGGCGATGTAGGTGTGGCCCGTCACCCAGCCCACGTCGGCGGTGCACCAGAAGATGTCGTTGGGCTTGAGGTCGAAGGTCCACTTCATGGTGAGCATCGCCTGCAGCAGGTAGCCGCCGGTGCTGTGCTGCACCCCCTTGGGCTTGCCCGTGGAGCCCGAGGTGTAGAGGATGAACAGCGGGTGCTCCGCGCCGACCCACTCGGGCTCGCACACGTCGGGCTCGTTGGCCACCAGTTCGTGCCACCACACGTCGCGCGGCGCGTGGAAGTGGATGTCGCCCTCGGTGCGCCGGTACACCACCACGTGCTTCACGCCGTCGCAGCCGCCCATGGCGAAGGCCTCGTCCACGGCCGGCTTGAGGGGAATGGCCTTGCCGCCGCGGTACTGGCCGTCGGCGCAGATCACCGCCACGGCTCCGGCGTCGATGATGCGCTCCTGCAGGCTCTTGGCGGAGAAGCCGCCGAACAC
>CAZXJW010000283.1:883-4613 GCA_964641005.1 uncultured Rhodocyclaceae bacterium | reverse complement strand
TGCCGCGGCCGGATCTCAACCTCTACCTCAACTGGAGCAAGGGCACCCGGGTGCCGAGCGCCATCGAACTGGGCTGCGCGCGCGACCGCGAGGCCGAGGAACTGGCGGGCCCGGGCGTGCAGACGGGAAAGACGCCCGGCTGCTCCATCCCCACGGGCCTCACCTACGACCCCTTCCTGCCCATGGTGCGCTCCTACACCACGGAGGTGGGGCTGCGGGGCAAGTTCAACGAGAACATCAGCTGGAACGCGGCCGCCTATCACACCAACCTCGCCGACGACATCCTGTTCGTCTCGCTCGGCACCCGCAACCGCGGCGTCTTCGACACCTTCGGCAAGACGCGCCGACGCGGCATCGAGCTGGGCCTGGAGGGGGATGTGGGGCGCCACGGGTTCCGCGCCTCGTACTCGTTCATCGACGCCACCTTCGAGAGCGAGGCCGAGGTGGTGAACCTGTCCAACAGCACCTCGACGAAGGCCACGGGCCGGGTCAACACCTTCCAGATCCAGCCCGGCGACCGCATCCCCGGCATCCCCCAGAACCTGCTGCGCATGGCGTGGCGTTACCGCCTCACGCCGGAGTTCAGTTTCGGGGTCAACATGATCGCGCAGTCGTGGTCCTACGTCCGCGGCAACGAGAACAACGACCACCAGCCCGGCGGCACCGATTCGAACGGCGCGCCCACCACCGGGACCATCGACCCCTCCATCACCGTGGAGCCGGGCCGCCGCTACGTGGGCGAGGGCAGGATTCCCGGCTTCGCCATCTTCAACCTGATCGCGAGCTACAAGGCCACCCCGCGCGTCACTTTCTCGGCGCGCGTGAACAACGTCTTCGACACGCGCTACGTGACGGCAGGCGAACTCGCGCTCAACCCCTTCGCCGCCGGCCAGTGGGGTTTCCGCGACGCCGGCGGCTTCAACTACAACTCCAACGACTGGACCCACTCCACCTTCGTGGGTCCCGGCGCGCCGCGCGGCATCTGGCTGACGGTGAGCTACGTCTTCGACACCTCCGCCGGGGCCCGTCCGTGAGCCCCGGCCCGATCCCCCACGCCCGATTCACAACAGGAGACCAACGATGAAGTTCCGCCATGCAATTGCCGCCGGCGTGGCCCTCGCCACCTCGGCACCCGCCTTCGCGGGGGATTTCCAGACGCTCCTGTCACCGACGGGTTCCTCGACGGTGGCGCCGCTCGTGGTGGGCTCCAACAACCCCAACGCCGACCGGCTTTACCTGGAGACGGGCAGCATCAGCTTCCTGTCCTCCGACGTTCCCTCCGTGATCGACTACAACGCCTTCGCGCGCGTGAACGGCGTGCGCCAGGAGATCGGCAGCTGGACGCTCTCGCTGATCGACTACCGCTACACCCCGGACGTGAAGTTCGACGGCCAGACCCAGCCCATCGGCGACATGTACGACTTCGTGTACCGCGACTCTCGCGACCAGAAGCTGGTGTTCGGCACGCGGCTCAAGCTGGGCGTCAGCGAGACGCAGCAGGACGACGCGGAACTGAACTTCATCTACCGCTACGGCCTGGGCAGCGGCAGCTACAACCCGAAGGCGGCCTGGCTGTTCACCTCGGACGCCGACCTGCGCATGTACACGGCGGGCCGCACCGCCTCCTCCAGCCTCACCGCCGCCGCCACCTTCGATGCCGACACGGTGCGCTACCAGAGCGACGTGAACCTCTCGGAAGGCAACCCGTACAGCGGGCTGTTCCTGCTCAAGACCGACGCGTCGTCCTACTCGCTGGACAACGACAAGGCCATCGGCTTCTTCCAGGCCGGCGAGGAAGGCCAGCCCCGCGTGGGCGGCACCTACGGCGGGTTCGTGCCCTCGTTCGCGGGCCTGTCGCAGTCGAACCCCGTGCTGCCCACCATCGGGCCGGACGGGTCGTTCACCTTCGCCACGCCCACGGGCGGCAACTGGTTCGACCCGCCGCTGGTGGAGGGCTTCGACATCAGCCTGCAGAACGGCGGTGCCTTCAGCAAGCTGATCGCCCCCGAGGGCTTCCAGAACCTGCGCATCCTGGTGGACGGCGTGCAGGTGGCCGAGGTGGACGGCGGCGAGACCTACCTGTTCGGCGCCGGCGTGAGCGCCTTCCGCATCGCGGGCATCGCCCCGCCCCTGGATCCGGAATCGCCCGGGTTCGGCACGGCCTTCCCGCTGTACCTCGACTTCAGCCGCGGCACGGAGACCACCATGGTCTGGACGCCCGTGCCCATCCCCGAGCCGTCCACGTGGGCGATGCTGGCCGGCGGCCTGGGCCTGCTCGCGTGCGTGACGCGCAATCGTTCGCGTTCCGCCCGAGCGGGGTCGCCCGCCTGAGATGGACGACCTCGCGCGCACACGGGGCCCGGGCCGCACGTCGATCCGGGTGCTGCTCGTGGACGACCATGCGGTCGTCCGCGAGGGCTACCGCCGCCTGCTGGAGCGCACGGCCGACATCGAGGTGAGGGGGGAGTGCGCCTCCGGCGAGGAGGCCTACCGGCTGTACGGTGACCTGCTTCCCGACGTGGTGGTCATGGACATCGGGCTGCCCGGCATCGGCGGCATCGAGGCCACGCGCCGCATCCTGGCACGCGACCCCGGCGGGAAGGTGCTGGTGTTCAGCGTGCACGAGGACGTGGTGTATTCGTCGCGCGCCCTGGAGACCGGGGCGCGCGGATACGTGACCAAGGCCAGCGCCCCCGAGGTGCTGGTGGATGCGGTGCGGACGGTGGCCTCGGGCCGGGTCTACATCAGCCACGACATGGCCCAGCAGCTCGCCGTGCACCGCCTGCCCGGGCACGGCAACGCGCTGGGCGCGCTGTCGGGGCGGGAATTCGAGGTCTTCCGCCTGCTGGTGGCGGGTCACTCCCTCGAGGAAGTGGCGCGCATCCTGTCGCTGTCGGCGAAGACGGTGGCGAACTACCAGTCCAGCATCCGCCACAAGCTGGACGTCTCGAACACCGCGCAGGCCGTGCGCATCGCCATGACGCAGGGATTGCTCGGCCCGTCCCCGGCCCCGGTGGCTGCGGATGGCGCGGCGCCGGACTCCCGCTAGGGCCGTGGCAACGACGTCGACACGGCCGTAGGGAATCCCGGGCACGACAGGAATCCTTCCCTCGCTCCGATCCTGCGCGAGCGCAGATAGTGCGAACAACCTGCCGATCTGGCAGGTCCGTCGTCCGGGTCGTCAACATGACCTTCCCCACCCGAAGGGAAGTGACTCCGAACCCGCGCGGCGCAATAGACGAAACCCAGGAGACATTGCGATGCAACTCGGAACATGGTCCGCCGCGCTGATCGGTACCGCGCTGGCCTCGGCGCCTCTCACTGCCGCGGCGGCAGGCAGCTTCCAGCCGCTGCCCACGTCGGGGTCCAACATCCTGCTGTTCACAACCTCCAACCCGAACTCCGACCCGCTCTTCCTCGGGGATGGCCCGCTTGCCGGCTATACGCAGGTGTACTTCAACGCCCTCCCGATCCTGCGCACCGAGGCAGGCGAGGATGACGCCGAGCAGGTGGGCACGTTTTACGACATCGTCCTGCGCAACGACGCCACCCAGAAGCTGGTGTTCGGCTCGCGGGTGGTCATCACCGGAGAAGAGGACGAGGATGGCGAAGGCGAGCGCGCGACGACCCATGATCGAGTTTTCGGCGCTCTCGAGGATCGAGTTGAGGGCGGCGCGACCGGTCTGGCCCGAATCAGGACCCGACCGTGCGCCTCGACCGGCCCGTCAGG
>CAZXJW010000283.1:0-873 GCA_964641005.1 uncultured Rhodocyclaceae bacterium | reverse complement strand
ACGACGAGGAGGAAGAAGAGGAGGAGATCGAACTCAACCACGTCCAGCGCGTGGGCTATGCGGGCTTCCTCACGAAGGCCGCCTGGGCACGCGCGGACGACGAGGACCGTCGTCCCGACGCCGTGGGCATGACGAGCGCCTTCTACGGGCCCGGCATCCTGGACGGCAGCTTCTACAACGGCAACGTGGTCACCTTCCGCACCGACATCAATCCCGAGGCGCTCACGCCCTCCAGCGGCTGGTACCTGGTGCACACCGATGCCACCGATTACCGGATCCTGTCCGGCGCGGCGCTCATCTACGGGCCGCCCGACGAGGAGGAAGGCCGTCCGTTCGCCACCGAGTTCCGGTTCGACGCGGCCGCCCCGGTGCCCGAGCCCTCCGAGTACGCGATGATGGCCACCGGCCTGCTGGTGATGGCGGGCGTGCTGCGCCGCCGCCGTCGCGGAGCCAGCGCCGGTTGAATCGCACCGCATGGATCCTGCTGGCCTGCGTGCTGCTGCCCGTCGGGGTGGCCTACGCGCTGCTGGCGGGGTCCATGTTGGTGAGCTGGTTCACGGCGCGCTCGCGCCGCGCTGATTCCCGCCGGGACCAGGGCCCGGGCGGTCGGGCCCCGGATCAGGGCTGACCGAGGAATCCGGCGTCCATGCCGAGCTGCGGCAGCCGCACCCGGTAGACCGCCATCACGTCGGCGGCGAGGGTGGCATCCTCGCCCGCCAGCCGGCCCGCCACGGGCACGGCCTCCCGAAGCAGGTCCGCACCTTCCTTCCAGCGGTTCAGCGGGGCGAGCGCGCGCGCCAGCCACACCTGTCGCAGCGCCACGGCCTCGGGCGGCAGGCCGGCCTCGCGGGCGGCGGCCAGCGACTCCTGCAG
>CAZXJW010000282.1:0-4627 GCA_964641005.1 uncultured Rhodocyclaceae bacterium | reverse complement strand
TACTGCTGGCGCGGCGGCAAGCGCAGCGGTGCCATGACCACCGTGCTGCGCGAGATCGGCTGGGAGGCCAGGCAGGTCGAGGGCGGATACCGCACCTGGCGCCGCCAGGTGGTCACCGACGTCGAGACCCTGCCGCCGCGCCTCGGATTCCAGGTGCTGTGCGGCCTCACGGGCACGGGCAAGAGCCGCCTGCTCGCCGCCCTGCACGCCGCCGGCGAGCAGGTGCTCGACCTCGAGGCGCTCGCGGAGCACCGCGGCTCCATCCTCGGCGACCTGCCGGGCCAGCCCCAGCCGGCGCAGAAGATGTTCGAGAGCCGCCTCTGGGACCGGCTGCGCCGCTTCGATCCGGCCCGCCCCGTCTATACCGAGTCCGAGAGCCAGCGCATCGGCCGCGTGCGCGTGCCAGAGGTGCTGATGAAGCGGCTGCGCGAGAGCGCCTGCCTGCGGCTCGAATCCCCCGTGGCCGTGCGCGTGGCGCTGCTGCGCCGCGAGTACGAGCACTACCTCGCCGATCCCGTGCTCCTCGAACCGCGTCTGCGCGTGCTGGCCGTGCAGCACGGCCACGCGCAGGTGGAGTCCTGGCTCGCCCTGGCGGCGGCACGCGACTGGGACGCGCTGGTGGCCGACCTGCTGGTGCGCCACTACGACCCGGCCTACCTGCGCTCCATCGGGCGCAACTTCGCCGGCTGGGATGGCGCCCGGCCCGTGTCCATCCAGGCCGACAGCGACGCCGCCTGGGACCATCTCGCGCAGTCGCTCGCCGGCGCGCCCCTGCCGGCCGCCGCGTGAACCGCGAACGACCGGTCCGCGCCCTGGTGGCGGCGGTGGTGGTGCTGTTCCTGGCGCTGTGGTTCGCCAACCTCGACGCGCGCCGCCTGATCCGCCCCGACGAAGGGCGCTATGCCGAGATCGCCCGCGAGATGGCCGCCAGCGGCGACTTCGTCACGCCGCGCCTGAACGGCATCAAGTACTTCGAGAAGCCCCCGCTGCAGTACTGGGCCACGGCCACTGCCTTTGCCGTGTTCGGCCCGGACGAGTGGACCGCGCGGCTGTGGCCGGCGCTCACCGGGGTGCTCGCGCTGCTGGTGGTGTGGCGTGCCGGGCGGCGGGTGTTCGGCGAGGAGGCCGGCGATCTCGCCGGGATCATCGGCGCGGGCATGCTGTGGATGGCCGCCAATGGCCACCTCAACAGCCTCGACATGGGGCTGGCGGGCTTCCTCACCGCCGCCCTGGGCGCCTTCCTGTGGGCGCAGCGCGACGAGGCGCGCAGCGGCGAGCGTCGCCTGGGCATGGCGCTGGCGTGGGCCGCCTGCGCGCTGGCCGTGATGTCCAAGGGCCTCGTGGGGCTGGTGCTGCCCGGGGGCGCGATCTTCCTCTACCTGCTCGCGAGCCGCGACTGGCGGCTGCTCGGCCGGCTGCACCCGGTTTCCGGCGCACTCATCGTGCTGGCGCTGTGCGCGCCATGGTTCATCGCCGTGTCGCGCGCCAATCCCGAGTTCGCGCACTTCTTCTTCGTGCACGAGCACTTCCAGCGCTTCCTCACGCCCGTGCACCGGCGCGAGGCGCCGTGGTGGTACTTCCTGCCGCTGCTGCTGGCGGGCGCCCTGCCCTGGACGCGGCTCGCGCTGCGCTCGCTCTGGGGTGCATGGCGCCTGGACCGCGGTGCCTTCCAGCCGCGGCTGTTCCTGCTCGGCTGGATCGCCTTCACGATGCTGTTCTTCAGCGCCTCGAGCTCGAAGCTGCCCTCCTACATCCTGCCGGTGTTCCCGGCGCTGGCGTGGCTGGCGGGCGACCGCCTGGCGCGGCTGCCGGCGGCGAGCCTGCGCTGGGACGCGCTGCTCATGGCGCCCCTGGCGATCGGCGCGCTGGTGCTGGGCTTCCGCCTCGAGCGCTGGGCCAACGAGCGCACCACGGTGGAGATGTATCGCGGCTTCGAGCCCTGGATCATCGCCGCGGCCGTGGTGGCGCTGCTGGCGGCCATCGCCGCCTTCGGGCTGGCGCGCCGCGACCGGCGGCTGGCCGCCGCCACGGTGCTGTCGCTGGGCTCGCTGGCGGCGTGGCAATGCGCCTTCACGGGTCACGATGCGCTCTCCCCGTCCTTCTCGGCGGCGCAGATCGCCGCCGAGGTGCGCCCGCAGCTGCGTCCCGAGTGCCCATTCTACAGCGTCCACGCCTACGACCAGACGCTGCCCTTCTACCTCGGCCGCACCGTCACGCTGGTGGACTTCCGCGACGAGATGGACTTCGGCCTGCGGCAGGAACCGGCGCTCGCCATCGCCACGGTGTCCGAGTGGGCGGCGCGGTGGAGGGACTCCAGCTGCGCCTATGCCTTCCTCGAGCCCGACCTGTTCGCCACCCTCGAGGCGTCGGGCCTGCCCATGCGCGCGCTGGCGCGCGACACGCGCCGCGTGATCGTCGCGCATCCCGCGCTCGAACCGAACCCGCTACCCTGAGCCCCGCCATGAACGCCCTGTCCTTCTCCCTCGTGCTGACCGGCGTGCTGCTCAACGCTGCCGCGCAGCTGCTGCTCAAGGCCGGCACCAACGCCATCGGCCGCTTCGACTTCTCGCTGGCCAACGTGCTGCCCATCGGGCTGTCGGTGGCCCGCGAGCCGCACATCCTCGGCGGGCTGGCCTGCTACGGGGTGAGCGTGGTGGTCTGGATCCTGGCGCTGTCCCGGGTGGAGGTGAGCATCGCCTACCCGATGCTGTCGCTGGGCTACGTGGTGAA
This sequence comes from uncultured Rhodocyclaceae bacterium, assembly GCA_964641005.1. Lineage (GTDB taxonomy): Bacteria > Pseudomonadota > Gammaproteobacteria > Burkholderiales. The sequence continues at coordinate 1,897 of CAZXJW010000282.1, read as the reverse complement.
CGCCGCCGCGGCCTGGTTCCTGTTCGGCGAGGACGTGAACCTGCTGCGCATGACGGGGATCTTCGTGATCATCGCAGGCGTGGTGCTGGTGGCGCGGAGCTGAAGCCCATGGCCGACGAATTCCTGCCCTTCACCCGCCCCGACATCGACGAGGCCACCATCGCCGGCGTGGTGGAGGTGCTGCGCTCGGGCTGGATCACCAGTGGCCCGCACGTGAAGGCCCTGGAGGCGGCGCTCTCCGGGCGCATGGCGGGCCGCCCGGTGCGCGCGCTCGCCTCGGGCACCGGCGCGCTGGAACTCGCGCTCGAGATCGCCGGCGTGCGGCCCGGCGACGAGGTGATCACCACGCCGCTGTCCTGGGTGGCCACGGCCAACGTGATCGTGCGCCACGGCGCGAAGCCGGTGTTCGCGGACGTGGACCCGGTCACGCGCCTGATCGACCTCGACCGCGCCGAGGCCGCGATCACCCCGAGGACCCGCGCCATCATCCCCGTGGACCTGGCCGGCCTGCCCGTGGACCGCGACCGCCTGTACGCGCTGGCCGGCCGGCACGGCCTGCGGGTGATCGAGGACGCCGCCCAGAGCCTGGGCGCGCGCTGGAACGGCGGCCCGGTGGGCAGCTTCGGCGACCTGGCCTGCTTCTCCTTCCACGCCAACAAGAACATGACCACCGCCGAGGGCGGCGCGCTGGTGGTGAACGACGACGCCGAGGCGCGGCGCTGCGAGTTGCTGCGCCTGCAGGGCGTGGTGCGCCTGCCCGACGGCAACCAGGAGGTGGAGGAAGCCGGCGCCAAGCTCAACCTCACCGACATCGCCGCGCGCATCGGGGTGGGCCAGCTCGAGCGTCTCGACGGCTTCAACGCCCGGCGCGCCGAGCTGGCGCGCCACTACTTCACCACCATCGACCGCGACCTGGGCCTGGGCCTGCCCGTGGAGGAGTACGCGAACGGCAACTGGCACATGTTCCAGGTGCTGCTGCCCCTGGACCGGCTCTCGCTCACGCGCGGCGAGGTGATCGCGCAGCTGCACGCCCGGGGCATTGGCTCGGGGGTGCACTATCCGGCCATGCACCTGTTCGGACTGTACCGGCGCCTGGGCTGGAAGCCCGGCGACTTCCCCCACGCCGAGGCCATCGGCGCCGCCACGCTCACGCTGCCGCTGTTCCCCGCCATGCGCGAGGCCGACGTGGAGCGCGTGTGCGCGGCCCTGCGTGCTATCCTCGCGCCGAACCTGCGACCCGCCCACCGCTGACCGCCCCCCGATGAGCGTGCCCGACGTCTCGGTCGTCATCCCGGTCTACAACGAGGAGGCCGGCCTCGCTGCCCTGTTCGCGCGGCTGTATCCGGCCCTCGACGCGCTGGGCGTCCCCTACGAGGTGGTGTTCGTCAACGACGGCAGCCGCGACCGCTCGGCGGCCATGCTGCGCGAGCAGTTCCAGCGCCGCCCCGAGGTCACGCGCGTGGTGCTGTTCAACGGCAACTTCGGGCAGCACATGGCCATCATGGCCGGCTGCGAGGCCAGCCGCGGGCGGCGCGTCGTCACCATGGACGCGGACCTGCAGAACCCGCCCGAGGAGATCAGTCGCCTGCTGGCCGAGATGGACCGCGGCCACGACTACGTGGGCACCATCCGCCTCGCCCGCCAGGACAACTGGTTCCGCCGCCATGCCTCGCGCGCCATGAACCGGCTGCGCCACCGCATCACCCGCATCCGCATCACCGACCAGGGCTGCATGCTGCGCGCCTACAGCCGCGGCATCATCGACGCCATCAACGCCTGCCGCGAGGTCAAGACCTTCATCCCGGCGCTGGCCTACACCTTCGCCGTGAACCCGGTGGAGATCGAGGTGCGCCACGAGGAGCGCGCCGCGGGCGAGACCAAGTACCCGCTCTACAAG
>CAZXJW010000281.1:775-4637 GCA_964641005.1 uncultured Rhodocyclaceae bacterium | reverse complement strand
GCGCGCGGCCTCGATGGCCGCGTTGAGCGCCAGCAGGTTGGTCTGGTCGGCGATGCCCTTGATCACGTCGAGCACCTTGCCGATGTGCTCGCCCTGTTCCTTGAGGTGGGCCACCAGGGCGCCGGCCTCGCCGGTGTGGGTCACCAGCACGCGCGCGCCCTCCCGGCTCGCCTCGGCAACCGCGCGGCCCTGGCGCGACTGCTCCCGCGCCACCTCGGCGGCCTCCGCCGCGGTGGTGGCGCTTCCGGCCACGGCCTCCGCGGCGTGGCGCATCTGCGCCACGGCGTCGGCGGCGGCCTCGGTCTCGCGGCGCTGCCGCTCGCTGGCCACGCTGGCCTCGGCAGCCACCATGGCGAGGTGCTCGGTCTCGCCGCGCAGCCGCGCAGCGGTGTCCACCACCTGGCTCATGGCCCCGGCCACGGTGTCCATGAACTGGTTGAAGCCGCGCGCGAAGCTGCTGCGCGCATCCGGATGGCGGAAGGTGAGGTCCACCTTGCCATCCACCACCGACAGGCGCCCGGCGATGGCATGGATCTCCTCCGCTTCCACCGCCTCGGCGCGCTGGCGCACCGCGAGCAGCACCAGCATGGCCGTCTCCACCACCACGTAGACGGCGTGGATCACGACGATGTGGAAGCCGGTGTTGGCCTGGAACACCCACACGCCCGCTCCGCTGCGCTGCATGAAGTCGAAGGCGAGGTGGTGCACGGCGATCACCGCGGCGGCCGTGACCACGGGCTTCCAGTCGCGGTAGTAGAGCAGCAGCGCGAGCAGCACGAACACGCCGAAGTGCAGTTCCAGCATGCCGTGCGCCTGGTGGATGTGCACCGCCGTGAGCACCATGAATGCCGCCCCCACCGCGCAGCGCGTGAGCACGCTGCCGGGCAGCATCACCATCAGCAGGGTGGGAACCACCGCGGCCGGCAGGCCGATCAGCAGGGCCGGCAGCCAGGTGCCGTGCCAGGATGCCAGCCCGAGGGCGAGCCCGAACAGCGCCCAGCACACGCCCACCAGAAGGCGGTCGGCCTTGCGATACAGGGCGTCGAGGGAATGGGGATTCAAGGTCGCGTTCATGAGCCGCCTATGGGAAGCAGTTTGAAGGGGGTGGGGGCGCGTGCGGCCGCACTGGCACTGCGGTCGCAGAAGCATCCGGTGGCCAGCCCGCCGCCCGCCGGCATGGGCTGGCCGTCGCGGGTCGCCGCGAGCACCGCATCCACGGGCCCGCCCCGGGCGGCACTGCACCAGCCGCCGTCGGCGTAGGGGCCGAGGTACAGCGGCACGCCGCGGCCGTCGAACACCGCGGCCGCGGGCGCGGCGGGAACGCTCTCCCAGAGCCGCGCGGCGGCCTCCGGCGAGAGCCGCGGCAGCCGTCCCAGGCCCCGGGCCGGCTGCGGCGTGCTCCCGGGAAGGTCGGCCACGGCGAACACCACGGCATCGCCGCCGTGGCGCAGCCGCAGCGCCTCGAAATGGGCATCCGCGGCGGCGGTGCAGGGGCAGCCCGGATCGCGCAGGTGGACCACCACCGCCCGCGTCGTGCCCCCGGCCGAGAGCAGGCCGTCCACGGCAGCGGGATCGAGCTGCCGATGGGGGAAGCGCGCGAGCCGCTCCATGGCCTCGGGCCCGGTGGCAAAGGGACGCAGCGGCGCCACTTCCACCAGCCAGAAGGCCCAGGCCGTGCCCCCGAGCCACAGTGCGAGCAGCAGCAGCCCCGCGGCGTGGCGCGCGAGGGACGCGGGCCGGGGCCGGATGAGACCTACGGAATCGAGAGGCATGGCGACCTTAACGACCGGGGCCCCTCAGGCTTGAGGAGTTTCGCCCGTGGGCCGCACGCACGGCCGGCGGCGGGCCGCGCGCCCGGCCGGGTTTACCCTATGAACGTCCGGGGCAGCGCCCCGCATCGTCAATCGTCAGCAACGGGAACCATGTCATGCAAGAGATCGTCATCAGGATCCAGGGGATGACCTGCGGGGGCTGTGTCGCGAGCGTGCGCCGGGTGCTGGGCGCGGTGCCGGGCGTGGCGCAGGCCGAGGTCTCCCTCGAGAAGGGCGAGGCACGGGTGCGCTTCGATCCCACGCTCGCCGACGCCGCGGCCCTTAAGGGCGCCATCGACGCGGCGGGGTTCTCGGCGAGCTGATCCCGCCCGCACCCGGGAAGGCACGGCCCCGGGGCACGCGGCGTCGTGCGCCGTGGCCCGATCCCTGCTTTTTGCTGCCCGAAATGGCATCGTTCCCGCCTGGGATGGCCTCGCTCGCGGGCCCGCCCTTCCTCCCATGAACGCCCTCGAGGTCTTCCAGAAGGCCCTTCGCGAGCTCTCCGGGCGCTACGCCCACGAGCTGCCGCAGAAGCTGGCCGAGATCGACGCCATCTGGGAGAGCGCCTCCACCGGCCCTCATCGCCAGGAGGCGCTCGCGGCCCTGCAGCGCCTCGTGCACGGCCTGGACGTCTCGGCCTCCATGCTCGGCGTGCCCGCGCTCTCGGAGCCCGCCCGGCGGCTCGCCCGGCTGCTCGAGGCCAACCTCGGCCGGGCCGGCTCACTGCCTGCCGACACCGCCGAGACCATCGAGTCCCTGCTCGCCGACCTGCACCGGGCCGCCGAGCCCGGAACCCTGAGCCACCGCTTCGACAACGCCCTGAGCAGCCATCCGCGCTACCTGCGCGGCAACGAGTCCCGCGAGCTGCTGCTGCTCGAACCCGACGCCGAGGCCGCGGCCAGCCTCGCCACCCAGCTCGACCGCTTCGGCTACCAGGTGAGCGCCACCGCCGACGCGGAGAAAATCGCGGAAGGCATGGCGCTGCGCCGTCCCTACGCGGTGCTGGTGGACGCCGGACGCGCCGGCCGCGAATTCCTCGCGGCCCAGGTCACCGGATCGCTGGCGCGCACCGCCCCGGACCGTCCGCCGGTGATGGTGCTGGCCGAGCGCGGCGACCTGGCCGCGCGCCTGGACGCCGTGCGGGCCGGCGTCGCCGCCTATTTCACCAAGCCGGTGCGCGTGCCCGAGCTGGTGGAGCACCTCGACCGCCTCGCCAGCTGGGAGACGCCCGAACCCTACCGGGTGCTCATGGTGGATGCCGATGTCGGGCGGGCGGAGTTCTGCCGCGCCGTGCTGCGCGAGTCGGGCATGGACGTCACGGTGGTCACCGATCCCTGGCAGAGCCTGAACGTGATCCAGGACGTGCGCCCGGAACTGCTGCTGGTGGCCCTGGAACTGCCCGGGCTCTCGGGCGACGAACTGGCCACGGTGGTGCACCAGATGCCCTCGCACCTGAGCCTGCCGGTGGTGTTCCTCACCGACCGCTGGGACTTCGAGCGCCAGGTGGAACTCCTCAACCAGGGCGGTGACGCGCTGCTGCCGGTGCCGGTGCGCTCCCACCAGCTGATCGCCACCGTGATCGCCCGCGTGGAGCGGCATCGCAACCTGTCGCGGCTGATGCAGCAGGACAGCCTCACCGGGCTGCTCAACCACTCGCGGCTGCAGCAGTACCTCGAGATCGAGGTGGTGCGCGCGGCGCGCCAGTACCACCCGCTGAGCTTCGCCATGATCGACCTGGACCACTTCAAGGCGGTCAACGACCAGCACGGCCATCCCATCGGCGACCGGGTGCTCAAGAACCTGTCGCGCTTCCTGCGCCAGGCGCTGCGCAAGAGCGACGTGGTGGGCCGCTACGGCGGCGAGGAGTTCGCGGTGATCTTCACCGACACGGAGGCGCCGAGGGCGCTGGCGGTGATGGAGAAGCTGTGCCGCGACTTCGCGGCCCTCGAGCACGAGGCGGAGAGGGGAAGCTTCCGGGTGACCTTCAGCGCCGGCATCGCGACGCTCACTGGCGGGCGCAGCTCGCGCGACCTCGTGGTGGCCGCCGACCG
>CAZXJW010000281.1:0-765 GCA_964641005.1 uncultured Rhodocyclaceae bacterium | reverse complement strand
CTCTACGAGGCCAAGCGCCAGGGGCGCAACCGGGTCGTGCTCGCGCCCGCGGAGTGAGCGGCAGGACCGCTCAGAACATCCGCTTCCACCAGCTCTGCTCGCGCGTGGCCTCGGCGATCAGGGGCGACTCGGGGAAGTTGATCTGCATGAGCCGCTCGGCATCCTTCTGCAGGTCGGTCAACCCCATGGCCTTGTAGGAGCGGATCAGCACCACGAAGGCGCGCTCCAGCGCCGGGGCCGCCTCGTAGGTGGTGATGGCGGACTGGGCGCGGTTCACCGCCGCCACGTAGGCGCGCCTGCGCAGGTAGTACTCGGCCACCTTGACCTCGTAGGAGGCCATGGCATTCACCAGGTAGCGCATGCGCTGCAGCGCATCGGGGGCGTACTTGCTGTCGGGAAAGCGCGTGACCAGTTCGCGCAGGGAATCGAAGCTCTCCTGCATGGCCTTGGGATCGCGCTCGGTCATGTCCTGGTTGGAGAGCTTGGCGATCAGCCCGAGGTCCTCGTTGAACGTGACCAGCCCCTTCAGGTAGTAGGCATAGTCCACGTTGGGCGCGTTCGGGTAGAGCTTGATGTAGCGGTCGCAGGCGGCGATGGCCGAGGCCGGCTCGCGCTGGCGGAAGTAGGCGTAGGCCACCTCGAGGGCCGCCTGCTGGGCGTAGCGGCCATAGGGGAAGCGCGCCTCGAGCTTCTCGTAGTACTCGACGGCGCGCTTGTAGTGGCCCGAGTCGAGCTCGCTCTTGGCCTCGTTGTAGAGCTTGTCCA
>CAZXJW010000280.1:0-4662 GCA_964641005.1 uncultured Rhodocyclaceae bacterium | reverse complement strand
TCTTGCCGTCCTGCGGCTTGCGGCGCTCGGAGATGTCGAGGTCGCACATGATCTTCAGGCGCGCCGCCAGCGCGTTGCGGTAGGAGGCGGGCACCGAGATGTAGGGCACCAGCGTGCCGTCCTTGCGGAAGCGCACCTCGGTCTTGGCCTTGCCGGGCGCGGGCTCGATGTGGATGTCCGAGGCGCCCTGGTGGTAGGCGTCGATGATGATCTTGTTGACCAGCTTCACCAGTTCGTTGTCCTGGGCGAGCGAGACGTCGTCGCCCGCCAGCACCGCGCTCTCGCCGTCCTCGTCGTCGTCGAGCTTGCCGAGCAGCTCGCCCACGTCGCTGAGATCCATGCCGTCGCCGCCCACGCCGCCGCCGCCGCCGAAGAACTGGTCGAGCGTGGTGCGGAACTCGCGCAGCGTCGTGACGCGGTACACCACCTTGGCGCGCGGGAAGACGTTGGCGACGATGCGCGAGGCGCGCAGCCGCTCGGGGTCGGGCGTCAGGGTGACCAGGCCTTCCTTGGTCTCCTCCAGCGGCACCCAGCCGCTGGATTCGACGAAGTCGCGCTTGAGGTTGCGCAGCAGGTCCACCGGCTTGATGCGGTCGTTGCGGGCCGGCTCGTAGGGGACGCCGAAGAAGGCGGACAGCGCCTCGCCGATGGCCTGGGGCTTGACCTGGAACTCGTCGATCAGCACGTCCTCGATGTCGATGCCCTTGCGGCGCGAGGAGCGCGTGGCGAGCTCCATCTCCTCGGCGGAGAGCACGGCGTTGGCCACCAGTCCGTCGTACTTGCTTCGCAGCGCCGTGGGGGCCTTCTGGCGCAGCCGCAGGGCGATGGCCAGCGTCTCGCAGAGGTTGACCACGCCCTCCTCGGCCAGCGCGCCGAAGTTCTCCCCGGACTTGCTGTTGATGATCTGGACCACGCCCACCAGTTCGTTGCTGCCCGCCTCGAGCACCGGCGCCACCAGCATCTGCTTGGTGCGGTAGCCGGTGCGCTTGTCCACCTCCTTGAGGAAGCGCAGCTGGGGAGACAGGTTGCGCAGTTCGTTCTCGTCGTAGACGTCGCGGATGTTGACGAGCTTCTTGGTGAGGGCGACGTAACCGGCCACCGACTGGTCGTTGATGGGCAGCTTGAGGTCCTTGAACGAGGACAGGCCGGTCTTGACCTTGGAGATGATCGCCGTGCGATCCTCGGCGAAGGTGTAGACCGTGAGGCGGTCGGCATCGAACAGCGCGCAGATGTCCTGCGACAGCTCGAGCATGATCTCGTCCACGTTCTGCGTGGCGTGGATGCGGTTGGTGACCGCCTGCAGCTTGCGCTGGAAATCCAGCTTGCTGCTCATCTCGGCCAGGTTCTGGCCGGCCTGGGGTTTGGTTTCGAGCACCGAACTCATGGCTGGACCCTCGAGGCGGGACGCGCGCCGGAACGAGGCGCCCGGCGGTCGCGCAACCGTTGGATTCTAACCGCTGCGCCCTGGCGCAGGCGGGACTCAGAACTTGAACACATGGCCGTTGGAGAGCATGCGCGGGTTGTGGCTGCCGGCGAACTCCTCCACCTCCGCCATGGTGAGCGCTCCCTCACCGGGCTTGAGATGGGTGATGAAGACCCGCGCGGGGCGCTTGAGCTTGTCCAGTTCGGCGGCGAGGCCGTCCGGCCAGAGGTGGCGCGAGGCCACGGCCAGGTCCTTCTCGCCGTTGCTGAAGGCCGTCTCGATGATCACGTAGCGCAGGTTCTCGATGCCGTTGACCACCTCCCACAGCGCGTCGCAGGTGGTGGTGTCGCCGGTGAACACCAGGCTCGACTCGCCGCTGTCGAGCTGGTAGCCCACGGCGGGCACCGTGTGGTTGGCGGGCACCGGCGTGATCCTGCGTCCGCCCAGGTCCACGGTCTCGCCCAGGCGCACGGTGGAGAAGCGCAGGAAGGGCTTCGCGGGGTCCGGAATAACCGAGAAATCGGGCCAGATCTTCCAGTTGAAGATGTGGCTGCGCAGGATCTCCAGCGTCTCCTCGGTGGTGTGGACCGTGATGGGCGCCTTGCGCATGCCGCCCACGGTGTCCACCAGGAAGGGCAGCATGGCCACGTGGTCGAGGTGCGAGTGGGTGAGGAAGACGTGGTCGATGAGCTGAAGCTCGGACAGCGTCAGGTCGCCCACGCCGGTGCCGGCGTCGATGAGGACGTCCTGGTCGAGCAGCAGCGAGGTGGTGCGGAGGTTGCCGCCGATGCCGCCGCTGCAACCCAGGACCCTGAGCAGCATCTGGAGCCCCTACTTGGTGTCGAAGTCGTGGACGCCATCCCAGCCCTCTCCGGGCGGGTTGGCACGGAAGAAGGCGATGCGCTCGAGGAAGGCGGCGTACAGACCCGCGCCCGGCTCGGCCTTCTGGAGATTGAGCAGCTGCAGCTCGGCCTTGTCCCAGTCCTGCGCCCGGTAGAACTTGAGGGCCTGCTGGAACAGCCTGAGCCGGTCGAGACTCTCGCGGTCCACCTCGCCCTGGCGCCCGAGCGGCTCGTAGATGGCCACCGGCTCGTCCTTGCCCTTGACGCGCACCCGGTCGATCTCCCGATAGACGAAGTCCGGCGCGGCGGCGCGCGTGGCCTCGCCCACCAGCATGGTCACGCCGTACTTCTTGGTGAGACCCTCCAGCCGCGAGGCGAGGTTCACCGCGTCTCCCATGACCGTGTAGGCGACACGGATCTCGGAGCCCATGTTGCCCACCCGCACGTGGCCGGTGTTCAGGCCGATCCCCACGGCAAGCCGTGGCCAGCCCTTGGCGGCGAAGGCACGGTTGACCTCGTCGAGCCGCGCCTGCATGTCCAGTCCGGCCTGCACCGCCTGGACGGCGTGGTGCGGATCCTCCAGCGGCGCGCCCCAGAACGCCATGATGGCGTCGCCCATGTACTTGTCGATCGTGCCGCGGGTCGCATGGATGACCCGCGTCATCGGCGTGAGGTACTCGTTCATGAGGGCGGAGAGGGTCGGCGGATCGAGGCCTTCGGAAATGCTGGTGAAGCTGCGCACGTCGGAGAACAGGATGGTGAGCTCCCGCTCCGCGCTCTTCATGGAGGTGGCGCCGGGGTTGCGGGACAGCTCCTCGACGATCTCGGGCGGCACGTACTGGCCGAACCGGCCGGCGATCTGGCGCTTGGCGCGGGTCTCCACGAAGTAGCCGTAGACCATGTTCAGCGCCCAGACCCCCGTGACCATCAGCAATCCCGATGCCAGCGGCAGCACGAGGTTGCCCTCGCTCCAGAACAGCAGGTTGGTGCCGGCCACGGCGGCCAGCACCACGGCGCTGGCGATGGTGGCCCGCAACGGGCTCAGCAGCGGCAGCACCAGCGCCATGGCGAGCCCGGCCACCGCCAGCAGCAGCACCTCGGCGCCCAGCACGTAGGGCGGCTTCTGCTTGATGTTGCCGTCGAGCATCCCGGCGATCAGGTTGGCGTGGATCTCCACCCCGGGGTAGAGCGGCGCCACGGGCGTGGACCGCAGGTCCTGCAGGCCGGGCGCGGTGGTGCCCACGAGCACGATGCGGTCCTTGAGGGTGGCCTGGTCGGCCTTGCCGCCGAGCACGTCGGAGGCCGAGACGTAGGGAAAGCTGCCCTCGGGGCCGCGATAGGGCACCAGCGCGTTGGCGCGCTCGTCCACCGGGATGCGCAGGCGGCCCACCTCCAGCCATTCGAGTCCGGGGTAGTTGCGGGTGAACAGGGTGTCGGGCGGAAAGCCGGGCTTCACCGGTGGCGAGCCCGCCAGCAGGCGCACCACGGCCAGCGCCAGCGGCTCGTAGTAGGCCCCGCGGTACTCCGCCAGCATGGGCACGGAGCGGTGCACGCCGTCGCGGTCGGTCCAGGGCGTGAAGTGGCCCGCCCCGGCGGCGGCCGACTGCAGGACCTCGAGGTTGCCCCCGTAGCCCGGGAAGGACGCGAAGGCGATGTTGCGGCCGGTGAAGGTGCCCGCGGCGAGCACCGGCTTCGGGATCGAACCCAGCGCCAGTCCCTTGCCGTCGAGCTGCTGCCCGGAGAAGTAGTAGCCCAGGATCACCGGCCGGCCCTTGAGGTGCTCGGCCATCACGTTGTCGGTCTCGAGGCGCGGCGCGACCGCCTCCACGGCGCTGCGGAACTGGGCGTTGCCGGCCAGCTCGCCCTGCGCAAGGGCGCGCAGCACGTCCAGCCCCGAGCTCTCGTCGCGCTCGGCGAACACCACGTCGAAGGCCACCACCGCGGCGCCGTACTGGTCGAACAGGCGGTCCACCATCGCCGCCACCTTGTCCCGGCGCCACGGCCAGCGCCCCTCGGCGGTGAGGCTCTTCTCGTCGATGTCCACGATCACCACGCGCGGATCGACGCCGCGCGGCATGGTGAGCAGCAGACGGGCGTCGTAGGCCACGGCCTCGAGGGCATCCACGGCGGCGAGCCGCGAGAAGCCGGTGGCGTGGCCCAGGAACAGCAGGACCACGGCGAGGCCGAGCAGGATGCGGACCGCGTGCTTCTTCACATGCCTCCCGTCGTGGCGATGGCGCGCCGGCGCGCTGCGGACGTCGTATGGCGGCCCGTGGGCCGCCCGCGGGAGTCGCGGGCGCCGGGGGCGCCCGCCGCGTCGTCCGCGGCCCCGATCAGGCGCCCTTCAGGAAGAACTCCATCTTCACGCCGGCCAGCTCGATGATGCTGTGATCGGCC
>CAZXJW010000279.1:0-4692 GCA_964641005.1 uncultured Rhodocyclaceae bacterium | reverse complement strand
AGGTGGTGGTGCGCTTCTGGATCATCACCATGATGCTGGTGCTGTTCGGCCTGTCCACGCTGAAGCTGCGATGAGCGACGCGCGCGACAGGATCATGAAGGCGCTGGACGAGGACCTCGAGTTCGAGGTCGCCGCCGCAGCGCACGTGGCACCGCTGCCGCGCGCCGGCGCGCTCTACCGCACCGGCTTCCTGCTCGGCGGCGCCGGCCGCGCCGGCGCGACCGTGCTGTCGTTCCGCCGCCATCGCGACGCCCTCGCGGCCGATGCCCGCGAGCGGCTGCTTCCCTGCCTGCCCCAGGGCGGCCCGGGAGAGGAGCCATGATCCTCGAAGGCCTGCGCGTGCTGGTGCTGGGCCTGGGCGCCACGGGCCTTTCCGCGGCGCGCTGGTGCGCCCGCCATGGCGCGCGCGTGCGCGTGGCCGACACGCGGGCCGCGCCGCCCGGGCTGGAGACGCTGCGTGCGGCCCACCCCGGCGTGGAAGTGGCCCTCGGTCCGTTCCGTGCCGAGTCATTCGTCGACGCGCAGCTCGTGGTGATCAGCCCCGGTGTGCCCCGCGCCGAGCCCGAGGTGCAGCGCGCGCTGGCCAGGGGCATCGAGGTGATCGGCGACGTGGAGCTGTTCGCCCGGGCACTGGGAGCCCTGTGCGAGGCCGGTGGCCGCGAACGGCCGCGGATCCTCGCCATCACGGGATCGAACGGCAAGAGCACCGTCACCGCCATGGCCGGCGCATTGTGCGCCGGCGCCGGCCTGGAGACCCTCGTGGCCGGCAACATCGGGCTTCCGGTGCTCGATGCGCTGGCCGGCATCGAGACCGGCGCGCGCCCCTGGCCGCAGGCGGTGGTGCTGGAGCTGTCGAGCTTCCAGCTGGAGAGCACCTTCTCGCTCGCGCCCGACGCGGCCGTGGTCCTCAACCTTTCGGAGGACCACCTCGACCGCTACAGCGGCATGGAGGCCTACGGCCAGGCCAAGGCGCGCATCTTCCACGGCGCGCGGGTGCAGGTGGTCAACCGCGACGATGCCTGGACGCGGCGCCTCGCCATGCCCGGCGCGCCGCTGTGGACCTTCGGACTGGGCATGCCTGGCGCCGACCGGGTCTGGGGCCTGCTTCGCAACGGCGAGGACTACCTCGCCGAGGGCGCGCGCCGCATCCTGCCGGTGTCGCGGCTTCGCGTGGCCGGGCTGCACAACGCCGCCAACGCGCTCGCCGCGCTCGCCCTGTGCCGCGCCATCGACCTGGACTACGACGCGCTCGTGCCGGCGCTGGCGGCCTTCGAGGGGCTGCCGCATCGTGTGCAGCTGGTGAGCGAGCTGGCGGGCCGCCGCTTCTACGACGACTCCAAGGGCACCAACGTGGGCGCCACCGTGGCCGCGCTGGACGGCATGCGGGAGAAGGTGGTGCTGATCGCCGGCGGCGACGGCAAGGGCCAGGACTTCGCGCCGCTCGCCGCGCCGCTGGCCCGGCGCGCCCGGGCGCTGGTGCTGATCGGTCGCGACGCCGAGCACATCGCGCGCGCGGTGGCCGGCAGCGGAGTACCGCTGGTGCGCGCAGCCTCCATGGACGAGGCCGTGGACGCGGCCTTCGCCACGTCGGAGCCGGGCGACGCGGTGCTGCTCTCCCCGGCCTGCGCGAGCTTCGACATGTTCCGCAACTACGAGCACCGCGCCGAGGTGTTCCGCGCCGCCGTGCACCGCCTGGAGGACGCATGCTGTACGCAGCGCTGAGCCGGTCCTCGGCGCGCATGGCGCCCTTCGACGAGTCGCTGGTGCGCGCCGTGCTGGTGCTGCTCGCCGTCGGGCTGGTGATGGTGTATTCCTCGTCCATCGCCATCGCCGAGGCGAGCCGGCTCACCGGACACCAGCCGCACTACTACCTGGTGCGTCACGCGGCCTTCCTGGGCGTGGCGGTGCTGGCGGGCTTCGTCGCCTTCCAGGTGCCACTGCGCGCCTGGCAGCAGTCGGCGCCCTGGCTGTTCATGTTCGGCGCCTTCCTGCTGCTGGTGGTGCTGATCCCGGGCGTCGGGCGCGAGGTCAACGGCAGCCAGCGCTGGCTGCGATTCCTCGGCGCCGGAATCCAGCCCTCCGAGCTGGTGAAGCTGTTCGCGGTTCTCTACGCCGCCGACTACACCGTGCGCAAGGCGGCCTTCATGGGCAGCTTCCGCAAGGGCTTCCTGCCGATGTTCGGGGTGATGATGTTCACGGGCACGCTGCTGCTCATGGAGCCGGACTTCGGCGCCTTCGTGGTGATCACCACCATCGCCATGGGCGTGCTGTTCCTGGGGGGGATGAACTGGCGCCTGTTCGCCACGCTGTTCGTGCTGCTGCTGGCGGGCTTCGTGCTGCTCATCTGGATCTCTCCCTACCGCATGCAGCGCATCGCGGTGCTGCTGGACCCCTGGTCGGATCCCTTCGGTGCGGGCTACCAGCTCTCCCATGCGCTGATCGCCTTCGGCCGCGGCGAGTGGTTCGGCGTGGGCCTGGGCGCGAGCGTCGAGAAGCTGCTCTACCTGCCCGAGGCACACACCGACTTCCTGCTCGCCGTGATCGGGGAGGAACTTGGCTTCGCGGGCGTGGCCGCGGTGGTGGCGCTGATCGCCTGGGTTGTGGCGCGCGCCTTCGCCATCGGTGCCCAGGCCGCGCGCCTCGAGCGCTACTACCCGGCGCTGGTCGCCCAGGGCGTGGGCCTGTGGATCGGCACCCAGGCGCTGATCAACATCGGCGTGAATCTCGGCGTGCTGCCCACCAAGGGTCTCACGCTGCCGTTGCTGTCCTTCGGCGGCAGCGGCCTGGTGGCCAACCTGGCGGGTCTCGCGATCCTGCTGCGCGTCGATTTCGAGAACCGCGAGCTGATGCAGGGGCGTGCGCCGTGAATGCCGCCGCCCGCACCCTGCTGGTGATGGCCGGCGGCACCGGCGGCCACGTGATGCCCGCGCTGGCCGTGGCGGACTGGCTGCGCGCGCGCGGCTGGAACGTGGTGTGGCTGGGCTCGCGCGCCGGCATGGAGGCCGACCTGGTGCCGAAGCGTGGCTACCCGATCCGCTTCATCCGCTTCGCGGGGCTGCGTGGCAAGGGCCTGCTGCGCATGGCGCTCCTGCCCTTCAACCTGCTGGTGGCCTTCTTCCAGTGTGCGCGGGTGATGCGCGCCGAAAGGCCCGACGTGGTGCTGGGCATGGGCGGCTACATCTCCTTTCCCGGCGGGATGATGGCGGCGCTGTTCGGCCGGCCCCTCGTGCTGCACGAGCAGAATGCCATCGCCGGCCTCGCCAACCGCGTGCTCGCGGGCGTGGCCGACCGGCGCCTCACCGGTTTCCCCGGCGTGCTGGCCGGCGGCGAGTGGACCGGCAATCCGGTGCGTGATCCGATCGCGGTGCTGCCCGAGCCGGCGCTGCGCTACGGCGCCCGAGACGGCCGCCTGCGCCTGCTGGTGGTGGGCGGCAGCCTGGGGGCACGTCCGCTCAACGAGGCCGTACCGGCAGCGCTCGCGCTGCTGCCGGAGCCGGACCGGCCGCTCACGCGCCACCAGTCCGGCGCCCGCCAGATCGACGCGCTGCGCGAGGCCTATGCCCGCGCCGGCGTGCAGGGCGAGTGCGTGCCCTTCATCGAGGACATGGCGACGGCGCTCTCCGAGGCCGACCTGGTGGTGTGCCGCGCGGGTGCGCTCACCGTGGCCGAGATCGCGGCCGCGGGCGTGGCCTCGGTGCTGGTGCCGCTGCCCCACGCGGTGGACGACCACCAGAGCGCCAACGCGCGCTTCCTGTCCTCGGCGGGCGCGGCGGTGCTGCCGCAGACCGAGCTCACGCCGCAGCGGCTCGCCGAGCTGCTGCGCGGCTTCACCCGGGCGGCGCTCGCCGTGATGGCGCAAAAGGCGCGCGCGCTGGCACGGCCGGAGGCCACGCGGCTGGTGGCCGAGCAGTGCATGGCAATGGCGGGAGCGCGCGCATGAAGCACAAGGTGCGGCGCGTGCACTTCGTGGGCATCGGCGGCGCGGGCATGAGCGGCATCGCCGAGGTGCTGCTCAACCTGGGCTACCAGGTGAGCGGCTCGGACGTGGCGGAGGGCGCGGCCACGCGCCGCCTCGCGCGCCTGGGCGCCACCGTGGTGATCGGCCATGACGCCGCCAACGTGCAGGGCGCCGACGCCGTGGTGATCTCCACCGCCGTGAAACCCGACAACCCCGAGGTCACGGCGGCGCGCGCGAAGCGGGTGCCGGTGGTGCCGCGCGCGCTGATGCTCGCCGAGCTCATGCGCCTGCGCCAGGGCATCGCCGTGGCCGGCACCCACGGCAAGACCACCACCACCAGCCTGGTGGCGAGCGTCCTGGCCGAGGCGGGCATGGACCCGACCTTCGTGATCGGCGGGCGGCTGGAGGCGGCCGGCTCGAACGCCAAGCTCGGCCAGGGCGAGTTCATCGTCGCCGAGGCCGATGAGTCCGATGCCTCCTTCCTCTACCTGCAGCCAGTGCTCGCCGTGGTCACCAACATCGATGCCGACCACATGGAGACCTACGGCCACGATTTCGCGCGCCTGCGCCAGGCCTTCGTGGAGTTCGTGCAGCGCCTGCCCTTCTACGGAATGGCCGTCCTGTGCATCGACGACGCCAACGTGCGCAGCATCATCCCCTTCCTCACCAAGCCCGTGACCACCTACGGCCTGGCGGAGGACGCGCAGATCCGTGCCACCGGCATCGTGCACGAC
>CAZXJW010000278.1:0-4725 GCA_964641005.1 uncultured Rhodocyclaceae bacterium | reverse complement strand
ACACCAGGAAGGGCGCGAAGCGGCGCCGCCGCAGGCCCACGGCGAGCAGCGAGGCCCATGCGACCAGCGCCGCGTAGAAGGTCATCACGTCCATGGGAATCGTCATGCCGCCTCCTCGAAGGAAACCGTGTAGCCGCGTCGGGCGTGCCGGGGTCGGGTTGCCGCCGGGGATTCTCCGCCCGATGCCAGAGGCATGCAAACCCGGCGGTAAGCGCTATCGCGCGGGGTCGATCTCCACCAGCAGGCGCCCCGGCGCCACCTGATCGCCCGCGGCGACGCCCACCGAGACCACGCTTCCCGCCACGCGGGCCGTGAGGGCGTGTTCCATCTTCATCGCCTCGAGGGTGACCAGCACGTCGCCCTTGCCCACCGTGGCACCGGGCGCCACGGCCACGTGGGTCACGCGACCGTTCATGGGCGCGAGCACGCGGCCGTCGCGCGAGGCGGCCTGCGCCGTGGCGCGCGGCGCGAGGCGCCGGGCCTCGAAGACCCACTCGCCAGTGCGCGTCTGCAGGTTGATACGGTCGCCGCGGCGATGCCACTCGCAGGGTTCGTGCGCGTCGAAGACGTGGACTTCCCCGGCGAGCCGCACCTCGGCGCCGCCGTCGCGACCGAGCACGGCCGTCCCCTCCGCCTCGGTGTCGCCATGGGCGATACGTACGGGGACGGGCATCGCGCCCGCGCTGGCGAAGCCCACCCATGCAGGCGGCGCGTCCGCGGGCCGGACACTCAGCCAGGCAGCCAGCGCGAGGTCGCGCGCCCGGGGTGTCGCCAGCCGGGACGCTCCCTCGGGGAAGTGCGCGGTGATGAAGCCGGTGGAGACCGCGCCGGCCGCGAAAGCCGGGTGATCGACCAGCCGCGCGAGAAACGCCCGGTTGGTGGTCACGCCGAAGAGCACCGTGCCGGAGAGCGCGTCGCGCAGCGCCTCGCGCGCCGCCTCCCGGGTCGCACCATGGGCGACGATCTTGGCGAGCATGGAATCGTAGAAGGGCGACAGCGCCATGCCCTCGGCCACGGCGTGGTCGGTGCGGACACCGGCCGGCGCGTGCCAGCGCTCCACCCGGCCCGCGCGCGGCATGAAGTCGGCCGCCGGGTCTTCGGCGCACAGGCGAACCTCGATGGCGTGGCCGGACGGCGCGAGATCCTCCTGCCGCCACGGCAGCGACTCGCCGCGCGCCACGCGCAGCTGCCATTCCACCAGGTCCAGGCCCGTGACCGCCTCGGTGACCGGATGCTCCACCTGAAGGCGGGTGTTCATCTCCATGAAGAAGAAGTCCTCGCCCTGGAGCAGGAACTCCACCGTGCCGGCGCCGGTGTAGGCCACCGTGGCGGCGGCCCGCACCGCCGCTTCCCCCATCCGCGCGCGCAGCCCGGACGACAGGCCCGGCGCGGGTGTCTCCTCCACGATCTTCTGGTGGCGACGCTGGATGGAACAGTCACGCTCACCCAGGTGCAGCAGCGTGCCGTGCCCATCGCCGAACACCTGGACTTCCACGTGGCGAGGCGCGAGCAGCGCGCGCTCCAGGATCAGGCGGCCGTCGCCGAAGGCGCCCTCGGCCTCGGACCGCGCGGCGCGAAGCGCGGCGGACAGCTCGCCTTCGGCGTGCACGAGCCGCATGCCGCGCCCGCCGCCGCCGGCCGCGGCCTTGAGCATCACCGGGAAGCCGATGCGCCGCGCGGCGTCGAGCAGCGCCGCCTCGTCCTGACCGGGCGCGTCGTAGCCGGGCAGCACCGGAACGCCGGCGGCGGCCATTCGCTGCCGCGCGAGCGCCTTGTCGCCCATGGCTTCCATGGCCTCGGGGGTGGGGCCGACCCACACCAGACCGGCATCCGCCACCGCACGGGCGAAGGCGGGCTTCTCGGAGAGGAAGCCATAGCCCGGATGCACGGCGTCGGCGCCGCCTCGCCGCGCCGCCTCGATGATCTTCTCCATCACGAGGTAGGACTCGGCGGGCGCATTGCCGCCGATGGCCACCGCCGCGTCGCAGGCGTGCACGTGCGGCGCGCCCGCGTCGGCAACGGAGAACACGGCCACCGTGGAGATGCCCATGCGCCGCGCCGTGCGGGCGATGCGGACGGCGATCTCGCCGCGGTTGGCGATGAGCAGGCGCTGGATGGCGGGCATGGCGGGGCGCGGCAACTCAGCGCCGCGGCAGCGTGCCCATGTGCTTGGCGATGATGCCCAGCATCACCTCGTCCGCGCCGCCGCCGATGGAGGCCAGGCGTCCGTCGCGGTAGGCGCGCGACAGGGGGTTGTCCCACATGAAGCCCATGCCGCCCCAGTACTGCAGGCAGGCATCCGGGATCTCGCGCGACAGCCGGCCCGCCTTGAGCTTGGCCATGGAGGCCAGCTCGGTCACGTCCTGGCCCTGCAGGTAGAGGTCCACCGCGCGCCAGGTGAGCGCGCGCAGGCACTCCACCTCGGTCTTGAGCTCCGCGAGCCGGTAGTGCACCACCTGGTGGTCGAGCACGGCCTTGCCGAAGATCTGGCGCTCGCGCACGTAGGCCACGGTCTCCTCGATGTTGTTGGAGAGGCTCTGGATGGCCGAGGCGGCGGCCCACAGCCGCTCCTCCTGGAACTGCATCATCTGGTAGGTGAAGCCCAGGCCCTCCTCGCCGATGCGGAAGCGCTGCGGCACGCGCACGTCGTCGAGGTGGATCTGCGCGGTGTCCGAGGCGTTCATGCCGAGCTTTCGCAGCTTGCGCGCCACGGTGACGCCCTTCGTCTTCATGGGCAGGCAGATCAGCGTCTTGGTCTTGTGGGGCGCGCCCTCGGAGGTGTTGGCCAGCAGGCACATCCAGTCGGCCTGGGTGCCGTTGGTGGTCCACATCTTCCCGCCGTTGATCACGTAGTCGCCGCCGTCCTTGCGGGCCGTGGTGCGGATGGAGGCCACGTCGGAGCCCGCGCCCACCTCGGAAACGCCCAGGCAGGCCACGTACTCGCCGCTGATGGACGGGCGCAGGAACTGCTCGCGAACCTCGTCGGAGCCGAAGCGCGCCAGTGCCGGGGTCGCCATGTCGGTCTGCACGCCGATGGCCATGGGGATGGAGCCGCAGCGGATGTGGCCCAGCGTCTCGGCCATGAGCGCGGCGTAGGAGTAGTCCAGCCCCATGCCGCCATACGCCTCGGGCTTGGTGAGGCCGAGGAAGCCCAGCTCGCCCATCTTCCGGAACAGCTCGTGGGCCGGGAAGATCTGCGCGTCCTCCCACTCCTCCACGTGCGGGTTGATCTCGTTGTCGATGAAGCGGCGCAGGTTGCGCCGGATCTCCTCGTGCTCCTGGGTGAGCTGCATGGGCTTCTCCCTTCTTCGTGGATGGACGGGGCTACATGCGCCCCACGCCGAAACTCAGCGGCCGCAGAGGCCGCCGCTCCGCCTCCAGGCACACCGACAGCGCCAGCGCCACCACGGCGCGCGTGTCGCGCGGGTCGATCACGCCGTCGTCGAGCATCAGCCCGGAGGTGTGGAAGGCCGACTGCTGGCTCTCGAAGCGCGCCACGATGCGCGCGCGCAGCGCCGCGGCGGCCTCGGGCGGCACCGTGGTGCCGCGCCGCTTCGCGCCTTCCTCCATGACGATGGCCATGGTGGTGGCGGCCTGCTCGGCGCCCATCACGGCGGTGCGGGCATTGGGCCAGGAGAACACGAAGCGTGGCCCGAAGGACCGGCCGCACATGCCGTAGTTGCCTGCGCCGAAGCTCGCGCCGCACATCACCGTGATCTGCGGCACCGTGGCGTTGGACACGGCCTGGATCATCTTCGAGCCGATCTTGATCATGCCGGCGCGCTCGGTCTCGGTGCCCACCAGGTAGCCGGTGGTGTTCTGCAGGTAGAGCAGCGGGATGCCGGCCTGGCAGCAGTGCTGGATGAAGTGGGTGGCCTTGTTGGCGCCCGCCGGGTCGAGCGGGCCGTTGTTGGTGACGATGCCCACGGCCATGCCGCACAGGCGCGCGTGGCCGCAGACGGTCTGCGGTCCGTAGGCCGGCTTGAACTCGAGGAACTCCGAGCCGTCCACGATCCGCGCGATCACCTCGCGCATGTCCACGGGCTTGCGGCCGTCGGCGGGCATGACGCCGAGCAGCTCGTCGGCGGGATGCAGCGGCGGATCGCCCGAGGGCAGCGGCAGGTTGTGCTCGCGCCACGGCAGGGCAGCGAGCACCTCGCGGGCGATGCGGATGGCGTCCGCGTCGTCCTCGGCGAGGTACTCGGCGGTGCCCGAGACGGTGGCGTGCATGAGCGCGCCGCCGAGTTCCTCGTCGGTGGCGACCTCGCCGGTGGCGGCCTTGAGCAGCGGCGGCCCGGCCAGGAAGGCGCGGGCACGCTCGCGCACCATCACCACCACGTCGGAAAGGCCGGTCATGTAGGCGCCGCCCGCGGTCGAGGAGCCGTGCACGACCCCGATGACAGGGATGCCCGCCGCCGACAGGCGCGCGAGGTTGTGGAAACCGCGGCCACCGAGGATGAAGTGTTCCACGCGGTACTTGAGCAGGTTGGCGCCGGCGGACTCGATCAGGTGAACGAAGGGCAGCCGGTTCTGCAGGGCGATGTCCTGGGCGCGCTGGAACTTCTCGATGCCCATGGGCTGCAGCGCGCCGGCATCGATGCCGGAGTCGCTGGCCACCACCATGCAGCGCACGCCCGACACGTAGCCGATGGCCACGATGGCGCCGCCGCCCGGCACGGTGGTCTCCGGGGTGCGGGGCGCGCCGTCGTCGTCGTCCTGGCACCA
>CAZXJW010000277.1:0-4765 GCA_964641005.1 uncultured Rhodocyclaceae bacterium | reverse complement strand
CTTCGTGATGCACTTCCTCGGGCTGGCCGGCATGCCGCGCCGCATTCCCGACTACGCCACCCAGTTCGCCGACTTCAACGCCATCGCCTCCGTGGGCGCGTTCGGATTCGGGCTTTCGCAGCTGATCTTCCTCGCCGCGGTCATCAAGTGCATCCGCGGTGGCGAGAAGGCCCCGGCCAAGCCCTGGGAGGGTGCCGACAGCCTCGAGTGGACGCTGCCCTCGCCGGCGCCGTACCACAGCTTCGAGACCCCGCCGGTCGTGAAGTGAACGGTCGATCCGGGCTGAAGGGGTGACCACCATGGACGGGCGGCAGGCGCGCGGCGGCAAGTACCGCACGCTGGGCGTGCTGCTCGTGGTGGTGGCGCTGTTCTACGCGGGCATCATCGCCCATCACTGGATGTTCCCCGCCAAATGATCGCCGAGAACCGCGTCACCCTCGGCAAGCTCGTGGTGGTGGCCGCCGCCATGTTCGGCTTCGGCTTCGCCCTGGTGCCCTTCTACAAGAAGATCTGCGAGGTCACGGGCATCAACGACATCCAGAAGCCCGACGCCGTCGTGAACACCCAGGTCGACCGGGCGCGCACGGTCACTCTCGAGCTCGACGCCAACCTGCGCAACGACCTGCCGTGGGAGTTCCACCCCGTGGAGCGCAGCGTGCGCCTGCACCCGGGCCAGCTCGTGCAGGTGATGTTCGAGGTGCGAAACAAGTCCGCGGCACCGGTCACGGGCCAGGCGATCCCGAGCTATGGCCCGCAGCTCGCCGGGCAGTACTTCCGCAAGCTCGACTGCTTCTGCTTCGCGAAGCAGGAGCTCAAGGCCGGAGAAGTCCGTCAGATGCCCGTCACCTTCATCGTCCACCCCGATCTTCCGGCCGACGTGAACACGGTGACGCTGTCCTACACCTTCTTCCGCATCGAGGGCGCGAGCCGCCCCGAAGCCGCAGCCACCACGCCCGCTGCCGCGGGCGGCAGGACCTAGAACGCCGGGCGCACGCGCCACGGAGCACGACGCAGCCATCGAGGGGAGCCAGAAAACGATGCAACAAGCCCACGGTTACTTCATCCCGTCCCCGTCCATGTGGCCGGCGGTCGGATCGGCCGCCCTGCTGTTCCTGGGCTTCGGGGCCGCACTCACCATGAACGAGATCGGCGCCGGCCCGTGGCTGCTGCTGGTGGGCTTCGCCATCCTCGTCTACATGCTGTTCGGATGGTTCGGGGTGGTGGCCCGCGAAAGCGAGACCGGCAAGTACAGCAAGCAGGTGGACATCTCCTTCCGCTGGAGCATGAGCTGGTTCATCTTCTCGGAAGTCATGTTCTTCGCGGCCTTCTTCGGCGCGCTGTTCTACATGCGCGTGCTGTCGGTGCCCGACCTGTCCCACGGCATGACCGGCGAGCTGCTCTGGCCCGACTTCAAGGCAGGCTGGCCCGTGTCCGGCCCGCACATCGAGGATAGCTTCACGCCCATGGGCGCGTGGGGCCTGCCCGCCATCAACACCCTGATCCTGCTCACCTCGGGTGCAACCGTCACCTGGGCCCACTGGGCTCTGAAGGTCGGCAACCGGGCGCAACTCAACCTCGGCCTGTTCCTCACGGTGGCCCTGGGCATCCTGTTCCTGTGCCTGCAGGGCTACGAGTACTACCACGCCTACCACGAACTCAACCTCAACCTGTCCATGGGCGCCTACGGCGCGACCTTCTTCATGCTGACGGGTTTCCACGGCTTCCACGTGACCATCGGCACCATCATGCTGATCGTCATCCTGGGCCGCTGCCTGGCGGGCCACTTCAAGCCCGACAATCATTTCGGGTTCGAAGCAGTGTCCTGGTACTGGCACTTCGTGGACGTGGTCTGGCTGCTTCTGTTCGTTCTGGTCTACTGGCTCTGAGTCAAGGCACCCTCGGAAGATATCCGAAGGGGGAGGAGAGCCCCTGCGTCAGACGGGGGCCAGGATTTCGCCGCACGCTGCTCGGTGCGGCGATTTTTTTTAGCGCTGCGCGGGAATCCAGCCCAGCTTGTAGCTCGCCATCAACAGCAGGAACAGCGTGATGGACAGGCCCACGCGCCAGGTGAGCGCGCGCACGGTGCGGTCGGTGCCGCCCTTGTCGCGCATCAGGAAGAACAGCGCCGAGCCGAGGCTCGCCAGGATGACCAGCAGGAACAGGACGATGATGATTTTCATGGAGCGCTTCCGGGAAGCCGCGCAGTCTAGCGGAACCGGGGCGCCCCCGGCGCCCAGGTGAAGGAACGATCGCGCATCCTGCCGCTGCTCGCCTCCGTCGTGGTGCTGAGCCTCACCGTGTCCGCGTTCTTCTGGCAGATGTCGCGCGGGCGCGAGAAGGACCGGATCGCCGACGAGGCGCTGGCTGCCAACGCGGCGGCCGCCATGGTGCTCGGAGAGGCGCCGGTGAGCGAGGAGCAGGCTCGATTCCGTCGAGTGGTGGCCTCGGGCCGCTTCGATCCCTCGGCCCTGGTGCTGGCGGACAACCAGGTCCACGACCGGGTGGCCGGCTACCACGTGTACATGCCGATGCGGCTCGAGGGTGCGCAACGAAGCGTGCTGGTCAAGCGTGGCTGGATCGCGGCAGGCCCGGACCGCGCGACGCTGCCGGCGATCCGGACACCCGAGGGCGAGGTGCGAATCGAGGGCATTGCCCTGCCCGCGAACCGGCGCTTCCTGGAGTTGTCTTCCAGTGCACGGGAGGGCGTGGTGTGGCAGAACGTCACCGTTGAGCGCTTCGCCGCCGTCCATCCCATGCCGCTGCAGCCCTTCGTGCTCGAGCAGCACCATGGCACGCCCGGCGACGGCCTCGTGCGCCGGTGGCCCGGGCCCGAGAGCGGTTCCGCGAAACACTACGGCTACGCGTTCCAGTGGGCCGCGCTGTCGATCCTGATCCTCTTTCTCACGGTGTACTTCCATGTCCGACGCACCCGCCCCGAAACCCCGCCGGCGTGAGTTCTGGCTGATCCTCGCCGTGTGCGCGGCGCCGGTGATCGGCTCCTACGCGCTCTACTACGGCTGGCAGCCCAGCAGCTTCAGGAACTATGGCGAGCTGGTGGGGCCGACCGCCATCGAGGAGAAGGCGGGGGCGGGCGCCGCGCCGCTCGCGCCGCTGAAGGGCCGATGGGTGCTGGTCATGGTGGATGGCGCGGACTGCAAGGCGCCGTGCCAGGCCAAGCTGTGGCAGATGCGCCAGGTGCGTCTCACCCAGGGCAAGGAAATGGATCGCGTGGAGCGCGCCTGGCTGGTGGATGACGCCGGTTCTCCCAGTCCCGCGCTGCTGCAGGAGTACGAGGGCACGGTGGTGGTGCGCACCCCATCGCCCGCGCTGCTCGGGCTGTTCGCGGCGCCGGCCTCGGCGCGGGATCACCTGTACGTGATCGACCCGCTGGGCAACCTGATGATGCGCTTCCCTCGCGACGCGGATCCGCAGCGCATCCGCAAGGACCTGGGCCACCTGCTCAAGGTCTCGAGGATCGGCTGATGGACGCCCGCAAGACCTATCGCCGGCTCGCCCTCGCGGCGCTGGCGCTCGCCCTCCTGGTGGTGGTGTTCGGCGCCTTCGTGCGGCTGTCCGACGCCGGCCTGGGTTGTCCGGACTGGCCGGGCTGCTACGGCCACGTGGGCGTGCCCACCTCCGAGACGGCGCTGGCGAAGGTGCGCGAGCACTTCCCCGACAGCGAGGTGGAGCACCGCAAGGCGTGGATCGAGATGATCCACCGCTACCTCGCCGGCACGCTCGGGCTGCTGGTTCTCGCTCTCGCCGTGCTGGGCGCGAAATGGCGCCGCGAGCTCGCCCAGTCCCCGGCGCTGGCCATCGGCTTGGTGGGCCTGGTCATCGTGCAGGCCGCCTTCGGCATGTGGACGGTCACCCTGCTGCTCATGCCGGTGATCGTCACCACCCACCTGATCGGCGGCATGACCACCCTGGCCCTGCTCGCCTGGCTCGCCACGCGCCAGCGCCCGGGTGGGGTGCCGGCCTCGCGGCGGCCGCCGACCTGGGCACTGGCCGCGCTGGCGGTGGTGGGCGTGCAGATCGCGCTGGGCGGCTGGGTCAGCACCAACTACGCGGGCATGGCCTGCACCGACTACCCGCTCTGCCACGGGACGCTGGTGCCGGAGATGGACTTCGGCCACGGCTTCAGCCTGTGGCGCCAGCTCGGCGTCACGGCGGCCGGAGAACCGCTGTCCAACGAGTCGCTCAATGCCATCCAGTGGGTGCACCGCAAGTGGGCCCTGGTGGTGGTCGCCACGGTCCTGTATGCCGCCTGGCGTGCCCGGGCGCACGCGGCCACGCGGGCCAGCGGCATCGTGGCCGGGGCCCTGGTCCTGGCGCAGGCCGGCATCGGCATCGCCAACGTTCTGTGGGTGCTGCCCCTGCCCCTGGCGGTGGCCCACAACGCGGGCGCCGCGGCGCTGCTGGTGATGCTGGTGGTGTTAAACTTCCGCGCCCGCAGCGTCCCGGCCTGAACCACATGATCATGTCCACGAGCATCGCCCTGCCGCTGAAGTCCTCGCGGCTGTACCAGTACTACCAGCTCACCAAGCCGCGGGTGGTGTCGCTGATCGTGTTCACGGCGGTGATCGGCATGTTCCTGGCCGTGCCCGGCTGGGTGCCCCTGACGCCGCTGCTGGCGGGGACGGTGGGCATCGCGCTGGTGGCGGCTGCCGCGGCGGTGATCAACTGCCTGGTGGAACAGAAGATCGACGCGGTCATGTCGCGCACCCGCGCCCGCCCCCTGCCCATGGGCCAGCTCACCTCCGCG